>JBCCKJ010000170.1:0-5817 GCA_039027455.1 Pseudomonadota bacterium
AAAATGCGGGCGCGAGGGATGGCGCGCGACTTGGGTCTTCTGCCACGGCGTCAGCGACGCGTAGGTGCTCGCCAGAAGTTCGGCGCTTTTGCCTTCCAGCCGCTTAATCTCGGAAGCCACGTCCACGCTGTGATGCGCGTCCACGCCGCGCAATTCCGCGATACGATCGTTGAGATTGGCGACCGGCTTCTCGAATTCGAGATAAGAAATCATGCCGCTCCGCTAGTCCGAACGCGCCGCGCTCGCAAGGGGATGGCGCGAATTCACCAGCGCCACCAGGCGCGCGGCGTCGACATGCGTGTAGATTTGCGTGGTCGCGATATCCGCGTGGCCCAGCAGCGTTTGGAGCATTCTGAGGTCCGCCCCGCCCTCCAAAAGATGCGTCGCAAAGGCGTGCCGCAAGACATGCGGGCTTATGCCTTTGGGATCGAGATCCGCTCTGGCGCTCAATTCCTTGAGCATCTGGAACAGCCGCACGCGTGAAAGATGCCCCGCCCCACCGGCCTTTTTGGGCTTGGACGGAAACAGAAAGGGAGACTTGGGTTCTTTTGGGCGCAGCTTAAGCCAGCGGCCCAGCGCCTCATGCGCGCGATCGCTGATCGGCACCATGCGGCTGACCCCGCCTTTGCCTGTTACCGTCATCACCGGCGCATCTCGCGGAAGCGCGACGAGAGGCAGCGCAACAAGTTCCGTCGCGCGCAGCCCCGAACCATACAATAGCTCCAGCAACGCCAGAAGTCGGACCTTAGCGGGCTGGTCCGAGGCGGCTTCGAGTTCGGCGCGTTCGAACAGCGCGTTCACCGCCTCGTGGCTGAGCACCTTGGGCAACGGTCGGCGCGCGCGCGGATTGGGCAAAGCGCCCGATGGATCGTCACCGCGCCAGCCTTCATCGAGCGCAAATCCAAAGAATTGCCGCAAAGCTGACGCCTTCCGGGCGACGGTGGACGGCGCCAGATCAGCCCATCGGCTGCCCAGCTTCGCAACCTGCGCGCGCTCCGCCTTGGACAAATCGCCCAGAATCTCTTCCGCGCCTTCCAGATCGCGACGATACGCGGCCAGGGTGTTGGCCGCCGCGCCGCGCTCGGCGCTGAGCATGTCCAGAAACGCTTCTGTCGCCGCTGACATCAGCCGCGTGCGACCGCCTCCGCGGCGATCATCCGGGCTTCGGCTTCCAGCCCAACGCGCTGCAAAGCGGACGTGATGTGAAACAGGTGCAGCGGCGTCATCTGCGACCAATCGTCGCCCTGCATGCCAAGCCCCACCAACAAGGCAACCATAGCGGGGTTTTCGACCTCGGCGGCGCGTTGGATCATCCGCGTCCACCGACTCTGCCGCCCAAGGCCTAGCGACAGGCTCGATTCAAACGCGCGCTGGTCCGCCGCGCTGATGCGCTCCAGTCCCGCCAGTCCAGCGATCAGAAACTGAGTCTGGCGCGCTTCGTAGCTGTCATCGTCGCTGGCGAAGGTGTCGAGATCATCGCGCGCGGCTGTTCGATCCGCCGGATCAGCCACAGCTAGCATCGCCCAAGCGCGGCTGCCCGGTGTAACCACGCTTTGCCAATCCATCGCATCGCTATCCAGACCCGCGCTGAGCATTGACGCAATCAGCTGATCCGCCTTGTCTGAGAGACTTGCCGACGGGCTGACGCGGGCGGCCGAATAGGCGGTGAGGACATGCGCCCAATAAGTGTCACCATCACCGGTCTCGCCCCAAAGCGCCTGCATGGCATCCACGCGCGCGGCTGGATCGGGCGCCAGATAGGCCGAGCGTAGACTGCGAGCGCGGTCCCCAATCGCGCCGCCGATCGCAGCGTCGCTGTAAACTTCGCTGTAGAGATCAACCATCGCTTGCGCGGAGAAGATGCCCTCTTCGCCCGCTCGACTGGCGTATTGCACGCGGCGATCCAGTGCGATCATCGGAGCATCCGCTCCGGCTCGCGCGTAATAAGGCGCAGTGTTTTGAAGCAGCGCTTCGGGCACCGGTTCGCCCACCGCGTTCGCCAAAGCGAACCGCCATGGGTTCAGCTCGTCCACGCCTTCCCACTCGATCTCAACGCCGCGCCGGCCATTCCCTGCAGCGCCCGCAAACCGCCGCGCCAACAGAACATCAACCGCAGGCGCGATCTCTTCGTTCAGAGCGGCGCTGAGTTGCGAAGCGGCGAGCGCGCTTTCGCCCGCAAACGAGTTACAGATCGCGCTGATCATGGTCCATTGCGCTTCGCGTTCGCCCTGCGCTTCGGGTGCACCCTGAAACCGCACATAGGGACACACGCCCAGCGGATCGGCATTCGCGATCAAAGCGGTCAGCGCTTCATCCGCCAATTCGGGTGACCAATTGCCGGTGTCGACATCTTGAACGAGCGCGCGCGCGGCGGCGTATTCGCCCATCCGGTTAAGCGCGCCAGCGCGAAGGGAGGCAAACTCAACCGGGTTCATACCGTCGGGCGTGTTCAAACGGCTGGCGAGGACGCGCCGCATCAAAATGTGACCCCAACGCGAAACGAGCGGAGTTTGCGTCCCGTTCAGCGCGGCGCGCACTAGGGAGGCCGGCTGTTTTCCAAAGCTGCCGGACGCAAAGCCGCCTTCACGAGAGGTGATAATCCCGACTTGCGCCAAAGACCGGCGCGCGGCCGGGGGAATGTCGTATTGCGGTTTCAGCCCAAACAGATCGTCGAGCTCATCGGTGGTCAGGGCTTCAAGCTCTTCGAGCGAAGGCAGGTTTCTGAGTTCCTCATCGGACAGCTCGGACACCGGAGGCAACGTAATCGGACCGGTGATCTCCCCGCCCTCGGGCAACGCGGGCGCGGTAGCCGGAGCGGCGGGCGCCACCGGAACCGGCGCCGCTGTCGGCAAGGCCGTGGGAGCCGTCGTTGGCGTGGGTGTCGGATCGTCAAATCCGGGGGGAAGCAGCGATTCCGGTGTCCGCTGCGCGCTCACCAAACCGCTCGCCAAAGCGCCGGCCAGCGCGCCCGCGACGCCAAGTGCAAGCCAAGCCCCCCGCATCAACCTGCCTCTCCGGCCACAGGAACAGCGACAGACGTTTCGATCCGATGGATGGGCTCTTCTCCGCCATCGATCCATGCGACGACCAAAACCAACACCGCGGCGATCAGCCCAATCAGCCCGATGCGGGTGACGCTCCCAGCCTTGCGCGCGGGCTGGACAGGAGTGCTACTGGGGGATTGAACCAGCTTATGACGGGCCTTGTGCATATTGCGCGGGCTCTAGCCCATCTATAGGCGTCACTTCAATGACTGACAAAAGCGCTCGACACCCTGCGCCGGTCGCGCCCGAAATCGGTTCGGATCGCGAGTTCGACATCGCGCGCGCCGACAAGCCGATCGTGCTGGTCGGCCTGATGGGTGTGGGCAAGTCCACCGTCGGGAAGCGCTTGGCCTCGATGATGGGGCGCCGCTTTGTGGACGCCGACGACGCTATCGAAGACGCCGCGCAGCGCACTATTCCTGAAATCTTCGAAGAATTTGGCGAAGCGTATTTTCGCGACGGCGAACGGCGCGTCATCGCGCGTCTCATGGAAGAAGAAAGCGGCGTGATCGCGACCGGCGGCGGCGCCTTTGTTGATCCCGAAACGCGCGCGCTCATCCTCGAACGCGGCATCGCGGTGTGGATCGACTGCGACATTGACACGCTGGTCGAACGCACATCGCGCCGCGATCATCGCCCGCTCCTCAAAACCGGCGATCCACGCGAAATCTTGACCCGACTTCACAAGGATCGCAGCCCCTATTACGCGCAAGCGCCGATCCGGGTGGAAAGTCAGGACGGCCCGCAAGCCGACACCGCGCACGCGATAGCGCGCGCCATCGAGGAATGGATGGGATGAAGGAAACACGCACCATTCGGGTCGAGCTTTCAGGCCGCGGCTATAATGTGCTGGTCGGCCAGGACCTGCTTTCGCAAACGGGTGCGCTCGCAGAGAGCCTGCTGCGCAAAGGGATCGTTCCGGTGGTGGCCGATGCCAACGCGTGGACCCATCACGGCGAGACCTTGAGTCAGGGCCTGGCCGCAGCGGGCAAAGAGATCGCGCTGTTCAAAGTGTCTCCGGGCGAAGGCTCCAAAAGCTGGAGCGAGTTGGAAAAGCTGACCAACTGGTTGCTCGATCAAGGGGTGGAGCGCGGCGACCACGTGATCGCTCTAGGCGGCGGTGTGGTTGGCGACCTGACCGGCTTTGCCTGCGCAATCCTGAAACGCGGTTGCGGGTTCATCCAGATACCCACCACTCTGCTGGCGCAGGTGGACAGCTCGGTGGGCGGCAAGACCGCGATCAACACCCAAAGCGGGAAGAACCTGATCGGCGCGTTTCACCAGCCTTCGCTGGTGCTGGCCGATACGGGCGTATTGAGCACGCTTCCCCTGCGCGAAATGCAGGCGGGCTTTGCCGAAGTCATCAAATATGGCGTGTTAGGCGACGCGGGCTTTTTTGACTGGTGCGAAGCCAACGCCAAGGCCGTTCTCGCGCACGACACCGCCGCGCTGAACGAAGCAGTGGCGCGCAGTGTCGAGGCGAAAGCGCGGATCGTTGCCGAAGACGAGCGCGAGCTTTCAGGCCGCCGCGCGCTGCTCAATCTGGGGCACACGTTTGGCCACGCGCTCGAAGCGGAAACGGGCTTTTCGGCGGATTTGCTGCACGGCGAAGCGGTCGCCATCGGCATGGGGCTCGCGGCGCGCTATTCGGCGCGGCGCGGCGAGCTTTCCCACGATGACGCCGAACGCGTGGTCGGTGTGATCGCCGCCTCCGGGCTGCGCGCGGAAACCGGCGCGCTTGGCCTCCTATGCAATGGCGCGCGACTGGTCGAACATATGCGGCACGACAAGAAAATGGACGCGGGCACCCTGCCCTTTCTGCTGCTGCGAGCGATTGGAGACGCCTATATGGCGCGCGACGTCGATCTGGCGGATGTCGCCGCGTTTCTGGACGAGCAGTTGCAATCCGAGGTTCCGGCGTGACGCGCTTTGTCGATCTCTCGATCCCAATCACCAACGATGTGATCTCGGACCCGGAGGTGATGCGTCCGCAGGTCACCTACATGACGCACGAGGACACGTGGCAGCAGATCGCCATGTTCTTTCCGGGCCTCGAAAAGGACGACCTGCCCGATGGCGAAGGCTGGGCGGTCGAAATGCTGCAGCTGTCCACGCATAACGGGACGCATATGGACGCGCCGTGGCATTACCATTCCACCACGGACAGCGGCGAAAACCCGGCCCCGAGCATCGATGAGGCTCCGCTCGACCGGTTTTTCCGCCCCGGCGTGAAACTCGATTTCTCGCATCGGCCCCACGGCCATGTCGTGAGCGCGGCGGAGCTGGAAGAGGCGTTCGCAAAGATCAGTTACGAGCTGCAACCGCTTGATATCGTGCTGATCCAGTCCGGTGCGGTCTACGGCACCGACAATTTCACCGATCAGGGCGTGGGGCTCGGAGCCGAGGCGACCTTGTGGCTGACCGAGCGCGGCGTCGAAGTCGTCGGCACCGACGCGTGGAGCTGGGACGCGCCGTTCAGCCACACCGCCAAGAAATGGGCCGAGACCAAAGACCCATCGATCATTTGGGAAGGCCACAAAGCGGGACGCATCCGCCCCTATTACCAGATTGAAAAGCTCACGAACCTCGGAGCCCTCCCCAGCCACGGCTTCACCTTCAGCTGCTTTCCCGTGAAGATCGAACGCGCCAGCGCCGGATGGATCCGCGCGGTGGCGATGATCGAGGAATGAGCGGGCCGCAAACGCCCGCCAAGGTCATTATCCTCAACGGCGTCAGCAGCGCGGGCAAGACGACACTCGCGCGCGAAATTCAG
>JBCCKJ010000171.1:0-5810 GCA_039027455.1 Pseudomonadota bacterium
ACGCGGCTGTCGCTTTGCTCGTCCAGCACCCGAGCATGATTAAACGGCCTGTGGTCGAACACGCAGGCGGAATTCTGGTTGGTTTTAAGGAAGACGAATGGTCCGCAGCGCTTTTGTAACTCTGGCTCTGGCCGCAACGGCCTGCGCCCTTCCCGTTTCAGCGCAGGGAGAAGCACTTGAGGAGAACGCCAAAGTGGTCCGTCCGCTGATTATCGCGCATCGCGGCGCGAGCGGGGACCGGCCCGAGCACACGCTGGCGGCTTACGAATTGGCGATCGATCAAGGTGCGGATTTCATCGAACCGGACCTTGTTGTGACCAAGGATCTTCAGCTTATCGCGCGTCACGAAAACGAGCTGTCGGGCACCACGGATGTGGCCTCGCGCGAGGAGTTTGAAGATCGGCGTCGCACCAAAATTGTCGAAGGGCAGCGCGTCGCCGGGTGGTTCTCAGAGGATTTCACGCTCGAGGAACTGCGCACGCTAAGGTCGCGCGAGCGTGTGCCCAGTTCGCGCCCGGCAAATGTTCGTTTCAACGGTCTGTATCAGGTGCCCACCTTTGCTGAGATCGTACAACTGGTGAAAGCGAAGGAAGCGGAAACCGGTCGGACCATCGGGCTCTATCCCGAGCTAAAGCACCCCACTTTGATGCTTGAACAGGAAGGGATCGACATGGTTGATCTCTTGGTGACTGAGCTGGAGAAGTTCGATCTGGACGGGGCGGACGCTCCGGTCTTCATCCAGATCTTTGAAGTGAGCCCTCTTCAACGCCTCAACAAGCTGGTCGACACGCCTTTGGTGCTGCTGATCTCGGTCCAAGGCGGGCCGTATGACGAGCCCGGCATGCGTTGGGCGGACGTCCTGACCCCGGCCGGATTGGCCGAGGTGGCCCAATACGCCGATGGCATCGGGCCGTGGCTGGGCCACGTGCTCAGCCCCGCGACCATGCAGCCAACATCGCTGGTCGCAGACGCGCACGCGGTTGGCTTGAAAGTGCACCCATGGACGCTGCGCAAGGAGAACGGGTTCCTGCCTGCACCATTGCAGAGCGATGGTGGGCCATCCGCCGAAGGCCGCTACAAGGAGCTATGGAACGCGGCTATCGCGAGCGGAGCGGACGGCTTCTTCGTTGATAACGTGAAGGAGTTTGTGGAGCTGGTCGGTAAAACCGACTGATGACTTCGCCTATGCCGCGCGCCGCGCGCTCAGAATGTAATTGAGTGACATATCGTCGGAGAGATGCAGCCCCTTGCCGGGGCGCCAAGCGATGCCGCGCTGGTCTGTCACTTCCAATCCGGACTCTTGAAGCAAGTCTGCAAACTCATCCGGCGTGATGAAGTCTGACCAGTTGTGCGTGCCGCGCGGGACATAGCCCACCGCCTCCGCCGCGCCCACCAAAAGAACGCGGCTGGCGGCCGTGCGATTGGGCGTCGACATGACCAACAAACCGTCCGGTGCGAGCCGCGCGGCGACGTCCGCGAGAAAGGCGCGCCTGTCGGCGACATGCTCAATCACTTCGACGCATGTGACCAGATCGAAAGTGCCGATATCAAGGCTCGCCACTTCGCCCGCCATGTAGCGGATATCGAGACCAGTGCCTTCCGCGTGAGCGGCTGCAACCGAGACGTTCTCGGCGCTCGCGTCCACGCCCGTCACATCCGCGCCCAGCCGCGCCATGGGCTCGCACAATAGCCCGGCTCCGCAGCCGATATCCAGCGCCGCCTTGCCAGCGAGTGGTCTCACCGAACCACGGTCTCCGGGCCAATGGGTATCAATAGCGTCGCGCAGGAACTCCAGACGAACCGGGTTCACCTCATGCAGGCTCGCCATCTTGCCCTTGGGATTCCACCAATCGCGCGCCAGCTCCGAAAAGAACGCGGCTTCTTCTGGGCGGATTGTCGTATTTGCGTTTCCCATGGCAGACCCCTAACAGCGCGTCGAACGATAAACCAGTCAATCAACGCCTAGGAGCGCCACCTCTTGGCCACCCAGCAACACCAGGGCCCAAAGCCGCAAAGGATCGTCATGAAGTTCGGTGGAACCTCAATGGCGGGCACCGAGCGTATTCGGCGTGTGGCGGGTTTGGTGCGCGCGCAGGCAGCGGGAGCGAACGGCACCCGTAACGAAGTCGCCGTGGTGGTGAGCGCTATGGCTGGCGAGACGGACCGGTTGGTTGGGTTTTGCCGCGAAGCCAATCCCTTGCATGATCCCGCCGAATACGACGTGGTGGTGTCCAGCGGGGAGCAGGTCACGAGCGGTCTGTTGGCGCTCACGCTCCAGTCTTTGGGTGAAAAGGCGCGCAGTTGGCTGGGGTGGCAAATCCCGGTCAAGACGGTTGAAGCGCATGCGAAGTCCCGCGTGGAGACGATCGAAGCGCCTCAAATGCTTGAGGCGCTAAGACGCGGTGAGATTGCGGTGATACCGGGCTTTCAGGGTGTGAGTCAGGATGGCCGGATCACCACAATGGGGCGCGGTGGGTCTGACACCTCCGCCGTCGCCGTCGCGGCGGCCATCGGCGCGGATCGCTGCGATATCTACACCGATGTCGACGGTGTTTACACGACCGACCCAAGGATCGTCGCCAAGGCTCGCAAGCTCAAGGCGGTGACCTACGAAGAAATGCTCGAACTCGCGAGCGTTGGAGCCAAGGTGCTTCAGACGCGCTCTGTGGGTTTGGCGATGAAGGCTGGCGTTCGCTTGCAGGTGCTCTCCAGCTTTGTGGACGCCGATACGAACGCCTCGGCGGATGATTTGCTCGGGACACTCATCGTCTCCGAGGCTGAAATGGACGAAATGGTGGAGAAGGGGCTGATGGAACGCCAGCTTGTGACCGGGATCGCGCACGATAAGACCGAAGCGAAAGTGATCCTGACCCGCGTGCCCGACAAACCGGGTGCGGTGGCGCATATCTTTGAGCCGTTGGCCGAAGCGAGCATCAACGTTGACATGATCATTCAGAACGTTGGCCGCGACAAAGGCGAGACCGACGTCACCTTTACCGTGCCGCAAGCGGATCTGGCGCGTGCCCAAGCGTTGCTGGAAGACCGGCGCGATCTGATTGGCTTCAACCGGATCATTACCGACAGTCAAATAGCCAAAATCAGCGTCGTGGGCGTGGGGATGAAAAGCCATGCTGGGGTCGCCAGCACTATGTTCCGGTCGCTTTCCGATCGTGGCATTAACATTCAGGCGATTTCGACGTCGGAAATCAAGGTGAGCGTCCTCATCGACGAGGACGAAACCGAACTGGCCGTTCGTGTCTTGCACACCGCCTACGGATTGGACGCCGAAGACTAGGCGCAAACACCTAGTTCTCCGCGGGTCTCATGCTGGCCACGTTTGGGCTTTGTTAGGCAAACTTACTTACTCAATATTAGGTATTTGCGCCGGACGAGTGAGGTTCCACTCGTACGGAGACGAAGACCATGGCTCTCAAAGGGCATCTCGAAACCAGCTCAGCCGTTCCAGGCCGAGAAGAGGCGCGGCGCGCGGAACGGCGCGCTCTGTTCCTCGAAACCAGCGGTCGTTTGCCCGGCGGCCTCGAGGCCAATGTGGTAATCCACAACATCTCGTCCTCTGGGCTTCTTCTTGAGACCGAACTGGACCTAGCGGTGGGTGAGCCGTTGGTTCTGGATATTCCGGAGATCGGCCCTGTGCGCGCTGCTGTTGTCTGGCAGAGCGAGCTTCTTTTCGGGTGCGCGTTCGAACAGGCTTTGGATCCGTCCGCTTTGGCTGCCGCGGAACTGCGCGCTGATCCGCCAGTCGAGGCGATCGCTCCTCTTTTGGAAGCTCCCGTCGAGCCCTTTGGCGTTAAACTCAATCGCCTGCGCAGGGAACGAGGGCTAACTCTGGCCCAAGTGGCCGCTGCGCTTGGGGTTAGCAAGCCAACTGTCTGGGCTTGGGAAAAGGGAAAGGCCCGTCCCTTGCCCGATCGCGTTCCGGCTATGGCCGAGTTTTTGGGTGTTCCACCTGAGGAATTGGAAGACAAGCTGGGCAGTCAAATGCACGCCGCCGTTGTCGAAGAATGCCGCGTGCGAATTGCCACTGCACACGGCACGCACCCTTCGAAGGTGCGAATTATGATTGAATTGTAGAGCAGCTCCTCTGCCTAAAGGTCCTAATAACCGGATTATAAATGCAAATTATGGTAAACATGAGGGGCTGCGATTCGGAATTTAGTCAGGTTATATAACAATAATTACTTATAGTTTTGAGCAAAACACTCTGAAATAGGGTGTAGATCTCAAGATACCGCCTAGTCTGTTTTGAGCGTAGCCGGGGCAATGAAAACAGGTCGCGGGGGCGTGATTGAAATGAACTTGCAAATCAGCTCGGCTGAGGGGGCCGCTCTGCATGGACTACTCGAAGAAGCGATTGGCGATATTGTTGTTCAGATAGACGCTCGGGGTTTCCTTGAAACCGCGTCTTCGAACATGACTGAACTCGGATATGATCTTACTCAATTGCTTTTGAAGCCAAATCTCGCTGATTTGGCCGCGAAGGACTACGCTGAGACCTTAAAGAGATACATCGCTCTCATCCTGTCAGGCGGGCCAGAAGAAAGCGGCGTTGTAGACTGGGTCGAGTTTCCCTTGGCCAAAGCCTCCACCCTAGGAGACCCCGAAAAAGCCTCGAAGAAGATGAACTGGTACGCGCTCAGCTTACGGGCCATCGCAAACTCTGAGGCTGAAATTTGTGGCGCTTTGGGTTTGCTGCGATCCTTGGAGGGACGTCGCGCTTTGGAAAGTGAGATGTACTCCAGTACTCTGATCGATCCGATGACCGGTTTAGCTAACCGGCACACTATCTGCGCCGCTCTTGGGCGGCAGTTGGAGTCCCAGGAAGACGGCGTGTTGGCCCTGTTCGAGATCGATCGGATGCGTGCGGTGTTCCTTCAATACGGACAGCGCACAGTCGACGAGATCATCTGGAGCTTTGCCAAATTCCTCGAAACCATGGGGGAAGATGGGTTTGAGATCGGGCAGTTCGACGCGGGTCGGTTTTGTGTCCTGCTGCCAAGTCTTTCGGGCCGAGAGAGCCGGGACTGGGCCAAAGAAACCCTGCAGACCTTCGCTAGGCTGGCGTTGTCGCCGACCAGTCGCGGCCCCGGCCTTTCCGCAAGCGTCGGCTTGGCCCGAATAGAAAAGAGTGTCGACTGGACGCTAAAGCAAGCCGAAGTGGCGCTTGTCATGGCGCGCGCGAAAGGGGGGATGCAGGTCGCGGAATGCGGTGACCTTAGTCTTGGTTCGGGCCGCGTCGCGCTTTGACTTGAAGTGTGTCAGCGCTAGGGGCTGGTGCCTATGGCGTTTACTTCAACCATTCTGCTTCTGGGCTCGGGCGAGCTCGGGCGAGAATTCACCATTTCAGCCAAGCGATTGGGCGCTCGGGTTATAGCTTGTGACGCGTATCCGGACGCGCCCGCCATGCAGATGGCCGATGCGTTAGAGGTGTTTTCCATGCTTGATGGCGACGCGCTTCGCGCTGCCGTTTTGAAGCACCAACCCGATCTGATTGTGCCAGAAGTTGAGGCCATTCGAACTGAGGTTTTGGCGGAGCTGGAGGAAGACGGGTTCGCCGTGGTTCCTTCCGCGCGGGCGGCGCAGCTGACGATGAACCGCGACGCGATCCGAGACCTCGCGGCGGAAGAGCTGGGCCTGAAAACGTCTCGCTATCGCTACGCCACGACGTTGGCTGAAGTGCAATCGGCCGCGCAGCACACCGAATTTCCTTGTGTCATCAAACCCGTGATGTCCTCGTCCGGGAAGGGCCAAAGCAAGGTCTTGAGCGAAGAAGAGCTAGAAGCCGCATGGGA
>JBCCKJ010000172.1:0-5799 GCA_039027455.1 Pseudomonadota bacterium
GCGCCCCATTCCACCCAAGTCGGGCGGCCGCGCGTGGTGCCGTCTTCTTTCAAGAAGCCGTCCAGCACGGGCACCGGTTTGCCGGTCGGCACGCCGCGTTCGTCAAAAGCGACATAAACCACATCGTATCCCGAGGGCGGCTTGCGATTCCACGATCCGTGGCGCGCCACAAACGCGCCGCTTGCCATGCCCTCACCCATGCGGTGCCCTTCCGCGGTAAACACAAGGCCCAACGCGGCGACATGCGGCCCCATCGCGTAAACCGGGCGACGCGTGTATTCCAACAGGAAGCGCGGCATGGGGGCTTCGACACGGCGGTCAATGTTCTCGCGGTAGTAAACCCACGGCCAGCCATACTGCACCCCGATAGGCACGTTGGTCAGATAATCCGGCACCAAGTCCGATCCCAGCATGTCGCGCTCGTTCACAGTGGTCCACAACTCGCCCGACCATGGGCTGAAATCCAGTCCGTTGGGGTTGCGCATCCCCGCGCCAAATGGGCGGTAACTGCCTGATTCGAGAGTGTATTCCCAGATCATGGCGCGACCTTCTTCGATATCCATGCCGCGTTCGCCGATATTGCTGACCGAACCGACCGCGACAAAGAAGCGATCGCCATCCGGGTGCATCTCCAGGTTGCGCATCCAGTGCCCACCGCCAGGCGGCAGGTCCATCAGCTTTTCGCCCTCGGAGGTCACCGCGTCCGCGCCCAGTTCGTAATCGAACACCATCACGGCGTTGTGATTGGCGACATAGAGCTTTCCGTCCGACCAGCTCATGCCGGATGGGGAATCGAGACCGCCTTGTGCGTCGAGAATGGTTTCCCGCTCCTCGGCCACGCCGTCGCCATCCGCATCGCGCAGCCGAACAATCTCGTTGGCCGAAGCCCCGGCGGCGCCCGCCTGATCGAAGAGATATTCCGCAACCCACCCCTCGATTGTAGCCATAAGGCCGCCCTCGTCCGCATCCTCCTCTTTCGCGGGCGCACGCGTCAGCGTCACGAGCACGTCGCCATTCGGCAGAGCGTAGAGCACGCGAGGGTGATCAAGCCCCTCAGCAAAGCGATTGACACTCAAGCCGTCCGCCGCGTTTGGCGCTTCACCTTCGGACCAACCCACCGGCTTAGCAACCTGCACCGTGGGCACGCTCTGGGGATCGGGCTCGGCCAGCGTTGGCTCGGTCCCCGTAACCGCTTCGACCGAGAGATCGGCGGTGTCCCCACGCGAGAGGAAGTATAGTCCGCCGCCTGCGAAAAGCAGAATGACGACGAGGGCGATTGCGAGTTTGCGAAGAATTCCCATATCTGCGACCGATAAGCGAGCGACGCCTGCGAAACAACACACACGACAGGTTTCTAACCGGAGCGGTGCGCGCGCACTTTTTAGGAAACACCCATGTTTGATTTCAAACCCGAAGCGGGCGCCGACTCCAGAGAGGTTTACCGCCAATTGGTGGACGCGGCGGAAGCGCTCACCGCCGACGAGCCCGATGGCGTGGCCAACATGGCCAATGTCGCCTCGTTGCTGTGGGAGTTTTTGCCCAATCTGAACTGGGCCGGGTTCTACCGCGTCGCGCCAACCAAGACGGGCGATGGCAAGGAGCTGGTTTTGGGGCCGTTCGTGGGTCGCCCGGCGTGCATCCGCATTCCTTTTGGCGCGGGTGTGTGCGGCGCGGCCGCCGAAACGGGCGAAACGCAATTGGTGGCCGACGTCCATGCGTTCCCTGGGCACATCGCCTGCGACGCCGCGAGCCAGTCGGAACTGGTGGTCCCCATCTTGCGTGACGGGCAAGTGGTGGCGGTGATTGATCTTGACAGCCCGAACACATCGCGCTTTTCAAAAGCCGACGCCGAAGGGATTGGCGCGCTCGCCAATATACTCAGCGAACGCGTTTAACGCTGAAATCAAACGATATTTTGGCGATCAGAGTTGCGCAGCGCAACTTTTTAGAGTTCACCACCCGTAAGCCGCTGGCACACCAAATCAAGCTGATCGAGGGTGCGATAGCGAATCGTGACCTGGCCCGAACGCGGGTCCGTGTCCGCCTTGATCCGCACGGGCAATCCCAAGAACTCTTCCAAATGGCTCTGCACAGCGATGATATCCGCGTTCTCGGCCTGAGGCGCGCTGGCCGCGTCCGCGACAGCGCCAGACCCGCCGCCTTTGGCGATTTTGCGGACCATTTTTTCAATCTCACGCACGGAGAGATTGTCGTTCACCGCCTTGCGCGCGAGCTCGGTCGCGGAATCTTGCCCGATGAGCGCGCGCGCGTGCCCCATCGAAAGCTCACCGGCTTCCACCAGATCCAGCACACCGGTGGGCAAAGCCAGCAAGCGCTGGATATTCGCCACGTGGCTGCGCGACTTTTCAACCATGCGCGCGATTTCAGCCTGGGTCATTCCCTCTTCTTCGGCGAGACGCTGATAGGCGCGCGCTTCCTCAATCGGGTTTAGGTCTTCGCGCTGAAGGTTTTCGATCAACGCCAGCGCCATCACCTCGCGCTCGCTCAAATTGCGAACGAGCGCCGGGATCACATGAAGCTGCGCCTTTTGAGCGGCGCGCCAGCGGCGCTCGCCCGCAACAAGCTGATAGCCGCCGCCGGGCTTGGGCCGCACGATGATCGGTTGAATGACACCGCGCGTCGCGATCGAAGCGGCGAGTTCATCCAGAGCGTCTTCATCAAAACGTTTGCGCGGGTTACCCGGGAGTGGCTCGATTGCCGCAACGCTTAGATTCTGGAGCGGAGAGGCAGCCGAGGCTGTTCCACCCGCAGACCCGCCTTCAGACGCCTCGGACTGCACCAGAGGCTCTTCGCGCTTGACCTCGCCCATCAAGGCACCAAGACCTTTTCCGAGTTTTTTCATGCCTTTACGCTCCGATGCGCTGCGCTGAGGGACCGAAAACGTGATGGGATCGGTTTTCTTACTCACGCGGCCTGCCTTTCAGCCGGGAATCGGCCGATAAGCTCGCGCGCAAGCGAGATGTAGGCGCGGCTCCCCATGCACCCGTGGTCGTAAACAAGCGCTGGAAGGCCGTGGCTGGGCGCTTCCGACAGACGCACATTGCGCGGGATCACCGTTTCAAAGACGAGTTTGCCTAGGCAATCGCGCACATCGTCGGACACTTGCTCGGTCAACCGGTTGCGGCGGTCGTGCATGGTGAGCGCCACTCCAATGATATCGAGCGAAGGATTGAAGCGCTGCTGGACCAGCTCGACGGTCTGGAGCAGTTGGCTAAGCCCCTCCAATGCGAAGAACTCGCATTGCAACGGAACAAGCAATGTGTCCGCCGCGCACAGCGCGTTGAGGGTCAAAAGCCCAAGCGATGGAGGGCAATCGATAAAGCAGATGTCGTGCCCGCGATGTTGCGATAAAGCGTTGCGCAGACGCGCGGTGCGAGTCTCAGCCGAAACCAGCTCAATCTCCGCCCCACTCAAATCAACGGTCGCCGGGACAATATCCAATCCCGGTATCGTGGTTTCCATGATCGTATCGTCAAGCGGTTGATCGTCCACCAGAAGATCGTAGCTCGACATTTCGCGGCGCGAAGCGTCGACGCCCAATCCGGTCGATGCGTTCCCCTGCGGATCAAGGTCAACCAAAAGCGTCCGCCAACCCGTAGCCGCCATCGCCGTTGCGACGTTGATCGCCGTGGTGGTCTTGCCCACCCCGCCCTTTTGATTGGCTACCGCTATTGTCAGCATGGCTTTCCTACCTCCTGGGACCGAAAGGCACAAAAGGGGCGAAATCCGCCAGCTTGCTGCCTAAAGACGCACGATGATACCCGCGTCGCTATCGGTCAACGAGTGTTCCACGTGGAACACACTTCGAATCGATTTTCTCTGCGCCGTCAATTCTTGCGCGGCGGAACGCCCTTTGGGCAAGAGGTAGCGCGTTCGCTTTGTGGAGAAGGGTGCGGATAAGCGCAGAAGCTTGTCGAGCGGCGCAAACGCGCGAGCGGAGATCACCGAAGCGGGAAAAGGATCGATACGCTCGAGGCGCTCACCAAGCACCGTGCAGTGGTCAAGTCCAAGTTGCTCGGCGCAATTTTTGAGGAATTCGACGCGGCGCGCGCGCGATTCAACAAGAACAACCGGAAATTTCGGGCGAAGGGCGGCGATGACAAGGCCGGGAAAGCCCGCACCCGTCCCAAGGTCGAGCCACGGATCCGGATTTTGCTTGGAGAATGTTTCACGTGGAACATATTCCAGCAATTGCGCGCTGTCCGCGAAATGACGGAGCCATAAGCCATCTTCGGACGCGCGGCTGATCAAGTTCTGGCGGGCGTTCTCTTCAAGCAAAAGCTGGGCAAAGCGATCAATGCGATCCATCGCGCCCTCACCCGCCCACTTTTCGACATAGGCGCGCGCCTCACTCTCATTGGCGAGGACGGCGCCAGAGGGTTGGGAGTCCTCAGTCTCGGTCATGCCGCGCGCTGCGGCGTGTCGCGTGCCTCTTGCTCCATCCGGCGCGCTTGAACCAAGAGAGCCGCCAAAGCCGCGGGCGTCACGCCGGGAACCCGGCCAGCCGCCGACAAAGTGCTCGGCGCTGCCGCGCTGAGACGTTCGACCATCTCATTCGAAAGACCCGGCACCTGCGCGTAGGGAAAATCAGGCGCGAGTTTCAACGCTTCACTCACGCGAAGATCGGTCAATTCCGCGTCTTGCCGAGCCAAATAGGGCGCATAAACCGCGTCTTCCGCCATCTCTTCAGCAAGCGACGAATCTTCCAAGAGGTCATCGCCGATCCACGCACTTAGTGCCTCGAGGCCAACACCGTCATGACGCAGCCATTCCTCAATGGGCTTAAGTCCCGTATCACGGCGAACATTTAGCCCGCTGTCCGCAAGCTCCTTGGCAGCCACCCTTCGCTCGAACACGCCGTTGAAACGCGCCCTGCTCGCTTCGCGCTTCTCGTACCAGCAACGGCGCTCGGCTCCCACGCACCCGGCTTCAATCCCAAGCCCCGTCAACCGCGAGCTCGCATTGTTGGCCCTCAGCCGCAAACGGTACTCCGCGCGCGATGTGAGCATACGATAGGGCTCCGTAACGCCTTGAAGCGTAAGATCGTCGACCATAACCGCAATGTACGAGTTCGCCCGGTTCAGCGCCGGCGGAGCCTTGCCAAGCGCTTCTCCGGCAGCTGATAAACCCGCCACAAGCCCTTGAGCCGCTGCCTCTTCGTATCCCGTAGTGCCGTTGATTTGGCCCGCGCAATAAAGCCCCGGAATCGCGCGCAACTGCAAATCTGGAGTCAACGCGCGCGGATCCACGTGATCGTACTCCACCGCGTAGCCCGGCTCGACAATCTCGGCCTTTTCGAGACCCGGCATGCTACGCACCATGGAGTGCTGAACATCCACTGGAAGCGATGTGCTGATTCCGTTGGGATAGACCAAGTGCGTGTCTAGGCCCTCCGGCTCTAAAAAGACCTGGTGCCCATCGCGATCCCCAAACCGATGGATCTTGTCTTCAATCGACGGGCAATACCTTGGCCCAGCCGCGCCAATCGCGCCTGAGAACAAGGGGGATCGGTCTAGGTTCGCTCGAATGATCTCATGCGATTGCAAGGTTGTGCGTGTGATCGCGCAAAAGACCTGAGGGTTTACACGCCGCTCTGAAAGCGCCGACATCGTCCAGTGATCGTCGTCAGAAGGTTGTTCGGGCAGAACAGACCAGTCGATCGTTCGTCCATCGAGCCTTGGTGGAGTGCCCGTTTTGAGCCGCGCCATCGGAAAGTCAGTCTCGCGCAACTGCGCCGCCAAGCGCGTCGCCGCGTTCTCTCCAATTCGACCGCCCTCA
>JBCCKJ010000173.1:0-5798 GCA_039027455.1 Pseudomonadota bacterium
CACATAGCCCACCGTGCGCCGCGCGCCGTAGAAGTGCGAAGTGAAGGTCAGGCCGTACACGCAGCACGCCGAGCCCGAGAGCACCGTCGCGGTGCGTTTCATCCGCAGGCCAACGCGCAAGGAGCCGAAGGCCGGGCACATGCTCTGCGGTTGGTCGTGCGGCCCGCGTTCTGGGTCGACCGGATAATCGGCGGCGTACTGATCGAGAATGTCGCTTTTGCCTGCGGCTCTGGCCGCTTCCTTCATGGTGGTCTTGTTAGAGCAGCCGCCTTCGATGGCGGGCGCAGAGGTTTCGGCGGCCTTTTCGGCTTTCGCCGCCTTGCGCTCTTCGATTTCCATGGCTTCGGCGGCGCGCGCTTCAAGCATCTTGCGCGCGGCGGCTTTCTTGGCTTCGACCACGGGGTCCCCAGCTTCGGGTTTCGGCGCGTTCGCGCTTGCGGTCACATCCAGCCGATCCGCTGAACGTAGGCCACCTTGTGCGGTGTCCGGGGCCGTCTTGGGCGTCGAGGCGGGCTTGTGGTTCACGTATCAGACTTCGTCGTAGATCACTTCAAGGCTGGGTTTTTCTTCAAACACGCCGCCGCGCATGTCGGCCTGCGTTGCGGGGACTAACTCAACGTTTCCGCCCGTTTCTTCGGGGCTGAACAGATCAAGCAAGCCGTCCTGATCGAGCGGTTTGGGCTGCTGCGGAGGCGCCTCGGCGACGTTCTTGGCGAGCTCTTCGAACAGGCCCGCCCATTCGCCGCCAGGCTTGCCGATGATCTGGTAATTCGCGCTTTTGCGGCGGATGTCTTCATCGGCCGGAATCGCGGTGAGCACGGGAATGTCGACCGCCTCGGCAAAAGCCTGCGCCTCGCCGGTGCCGTCGTCCTTGTTCACGATCATGCCAGCTACACCGACGTTGCCGCCCATTTTGCGGAAATATTCGACCGCGTGGCAGACGTTGTTGGCGACATAGAGCGATTGCAGGTCGTTCGAGCCGACCACGATCACTTTCTGGCACATGTCGCGCGCAATCGGCAGGCCGAACCCGCCGCACACAACGTCGCCAAGGAAATCCAAGAGGACGTAGTCAAAGCCCCATTCGTGGAAGCCCAGCTTTTCCATCAGCTCAAAGCCGTGGATGATGCCTCGTCCGCCGCAGCCGCGACCGACTTCGGGCCCGCCAAGCTCCATGGCAAACACACCATCGCGCTGGAAGCACACATCTTCGATGGTGACTTCTTCGCCCGCGAGCTTTTTCTTGGAGGATGTTTCGATGATCGTCGGGCAGGACTTGCCGCCGAACAACAGGCTGGTCGTGTCGGACTTGGGGTCGCAGCCGATCAGCAGCACCCGCTTGCCCTGCTGCGCCATCATGTAGCTGAGATTGGAAAGCGCAAAGCTCTTGCCCGAGCCGCCCTTGCCGTAAATCGCGATCACCTGAGTTTCGCTCTTCACCTCGCCCGTGTGCACGGGGTCGGGTTCTTGCGCGGCTTCTTCGCGCAGCGCTTCGGCTTGGGTCTCCAACATGCTCATGCAGCGCTCCAATCGAGGATCATTTTCAAACAGTCGGGGTCGTTGAACGCCTGGGGGTAGGCGTCCTCGGCTTCGTGCGCGGGGCGGCGCGTTGAAATCAGTCCGGTAAGGTCAATCCGGTTGTTTTCAACCAGAGCGCGCACGCCTGCGATGTCTTGGGCCTGCCATTCCGCCGCAATGCGAAAGCGGGCTTCGGCTTGGAAGGCGGGCGCGAACGCGAAATCGACGCGGCCCGAGTAAAACCCGGCCAGAACAATCTCGCCGCCCTTTTGAAGGCGACCAACAAGGCCATCGATGATGCTTGCATCGCCGCTTGCGTCGTAGATCGAGCGGTAGTCGTGCCGTTCATCTTCTTCGGGCGAAAGAACCCGGTAACCTTGCGCTCCTTCACGGCGTGCGGCGTTGGTTTCCCAAACGGTTGGTGCGGGCGCACCCAGCGCCACGGTAAGCCGCGCGAGCAAGCGCCCAAGCACGCCGTGGCCAATAATAAGATCGGGCGAATTTCCGTTGTTGATCGCGTGTAGCGCGGTGGCGGCGAGCGCAAACAACACGCCGGATTCGCCGAGCCTTTCGGGAACGAGAAGGGCGCGCGCCGAGGGAACGATCACCTGACGCGCGGTGCCACCGAAGAGCCCGCGTGCGTCGGCGTAGCAATTGGCACCGGGCACAAACACCCAGTCGCCAACCCGCCCGCGCGCCTCAGCGCCAGCGTCGACAATGCGACCGATCGATTCATAACCCGGAACCAGCGGATACCCCATTCCGGGGAATTGCGGCATGCGCCCGGTCCACAGCAGCTTCTCGGTGCCGGAGCTGACGCCGCTAAAAGCGATTTCAACGAGAACGTCGCCGGATTCCAGCGAGTTAAGCTCAAGAGTCCGGAGCGCTAAGCGCTCTGGTCCCTCAAGAATTACCGCCAGTGTATCCATTTTGCTCAACCCGTTGAGGGCTTCCTCGCTTGCTTGGGGACCCAGAATTGCGACTCGCGCAACTCCCAAAGCTGTTTCTCCTGAATGTTGACTACGCCTTACGAGCAAGAGTGTCAATCAAACACGACACTCTTTTTGTCAGGCTGACGCAACGATAAGGCTGGCGATAACCGGTTGCGGTCCAGCGATGAGCCGTGGACGGGAAAATCCCGCTCCTTCAAGCATCGCTTTGATCTCCGCAGGGCTGCGCGCGCGGCCTGAACCCATCGCCCATAAATAGAAGCCGAAGAAGGCTTCCCCCATCGCTTCTGCGCCCGGAATACGCGCCATGGGTTCCGCGATGAGGATGCGTTGGCCGGGCATCAGGCTTTGACGGATATTCCGCAGCAGCGCGGCGGCGGGCGCGTCGTCGTGATCGTGCAAAATTCGCACCAGACTGATGAGGTCGTAGCCTTGCGGAATCGGGTCTTCGAAGAAGTTGCCGGGGTGGGCGTTCAGGCGCTTGGCCCCAACGCTGGCGGCCAGTGGGGCAAAGGCGGTCTCCGCCACTTCGGGCAAGTCAAACAGGCCAAGCCGCATGTTCGGATAGGCTTCGCCGACGCGTCGAACAAAAGCGCCATGGCCGCCGCCCACATCAAGCAGGCTGCCGACCCCGGAGAACGAAAACGCGGCGAGCACTTGATCGGCAACATAACGCTGAGACGCCGCCATCAGGCGCGAATACTCCTCGGTCTCGCGGCCTCTCTCCGCCGCGCCGTGCAGCGCGCCCGCGTAAGACCAATAGCGCGAAAGCTCGGTGGGTTGCTTGCGATCCTTGCGCAGCAGTTCGAGCGGTTCGAGCAGATCGCGATAGAGCAAGCGGTGGTGCATGATCATCGACTGCGTGCCTTCGTCGGCGACAAGAACCGCGCCCTGCTGCCCCAACATCCAGCCGTCTTCGACGACTTCTTCCGCCAGATCGAGCGCGCGCGCCGCCCGCAAAAGCGCCTGCGCCGCTTCCTCGCTCAGCTTTACGTAATGCGCGACTTCGCGCGCGGGGATGGGGCCGTTGGCGAGCAGGTCTAGCAGCTCGCTTTCAACGACGGCCTTGAGCACCTGAGAGTAGGTGAAGCCGACGATGTGATCCATCATCTGAGTCGCGCGCGATTTGGCGACGCCGCGGATGAAAGGCAGGCGCGCGCACCAATACTGAAAGGCGTTGCTGCCGAAGATGGCGTTGCGTCGCGCGACATAGGCAATCCGCCAACGCTCCAGCCGAGAGCGCCCTATTTCGGAGCGGGCTGGACGTTCCGGCGTGCCTTCATCGGGCATCAGCATGGGCAAACTTGACGCGTCATTTGTCTAAATAATTGGACAGATATGACTGTAAGGTCAATACTAGCGCGACGGTAAACACATCTGGGGAGAGTCGGTGGGCGATCATGTCGCGATCATCGGAGCTGGAATTGGGGGGCTGACAAGCGCGGCCCTGCTGGCTGCGCGCGGCTACCGCGTTACCGTTCTCGAAAAGGAATCCAAGGTCGGCGGGAAGGCGCGTCAGGTGAACGTCGACGGCGCTTTGGTCGCTGGCGGACCCACGGTCTTTACGATGCGCGACGTGTTTGATTCGGTGTTCGCCGAATGCGGCAGCGCCTTGGAACACCACGTCCAGATCGAAGCCGCCGAGGTCATCGCGCGCCATGCGTGGGATGAGACTGGCACGCTTGATCTGTTCGCCGATCCGGCGCGCAGTGAAGAGGCGATCGGTGATTTCGCCGGGGCCGATCAAGCCGCCGCCTACCGCTCGTTTCGTGCGGAAGCGAAGCGCATTTTCGACGTTCTGGATGAACCCTTCCTGCGCGGCGACAGCGCCTCCACTCCGTTCCCGATGATGTGGCGCATTGGCCCGTGGCGCATTGGCGACACGATGGCGATGCGCCCTTTCGATAATTTCTGGAAGGCGGTTGGTGGGCACTTTTCCGACCCGCGCCTGCAGCAATTGTTTGGTCGCTATTCGACCTATTGCGGGTCTGACCCCTTCCAGGCGCCCGCCACTCTGATGCTGATTGCGCACACTGAGGCGAAGGGCGTGTGGCTGATCAATGGCGGCATTCACGCGCTGGCTTTGGCGCTGAAGGATCTGGCGGAGCGTTGCGGCGCGATCATCCGCACCGACGTTCGTGTGGCGCAGGTGCTGACCGAGTCTTCGCGCGTGAGCGGTGTGCGTCTTGATCAGGGCGAGGTCATCCACGCCGATACCGTCATCTGTAACGCCGATCCCGCCGCTTTGGCGCGCGGGAAATTTGGCGAAGGTCCGGCGCGCTCGGTCGCCAACATGCCCGAAGCCAAACGGTCGATGTCGGCCATGGTGTGGTTTGCACACGCGCGCAGCTCGGGCTTTGATTTGACCCACCACAACGTCTTTTTCTCGGGCGATTACGCGCGCGAGTTCCGCGAAATCTCGGCCGGGCGACCGCCTTCCGAACCCACTGTTTATCTGTGCGCGCAAGATCGCAGCGCCCGCATGGGCGAGGCCACGCCACTGCATCAAGGCCGCCGCGAACGCATCCAGATGATCGTCAACGCCCCATCGAACGGGGACACGCAAACCTACTCACCTGAGGAGATCGAGCAATGCAACCAGGCCATGAGACGGACACTGCGCCGCTGCGGGTTGGAGTTGGAAGATCCGATGCCGCACCACCTCGCGACGCCTCAGGAGTGGGAACGGCTGTTCCCCGCGACGGGCGGCGCCCTTTATGGCAGAGCGTCGCACGGCTGGGCGGCCTCCTTCCAGCGACAAGGCCCGCGGACGAAGATCCCTGGGCTTTATTGCGCGGGGGGCGGGACCCATCCTTCCGCGGGAGTCCCTATGGCCGCCTTGTCCGGACAGCTTGCAGCGAAGGTGATTTGCGCGGACCACGCTTTGACGCGCACGTCCCGCCCGGTGGCTATTCGTGGTGGTATATCGACGCGATCAGTGAAGACGGGCAGCACGGCCTGACGATCATCGCCTTTGTCGGCAGCGTCTTCTCCCCCTATTACAAACGGTCCGGGCGCGGCGATCCTTTGGATCACTCCTGCCTGAACGTCGCGCTTTACGGCCCGAACGCGCGCTGGGTGATGACCGAAAGACCGCGCGAATGCGTGGCGCAGGGTAAGCGGGAGTTGACCATCGGGCCAAGCCATGTCGAATGGGATGGCAACGCGCTGGTCATCGACATCGAGGAACGCGACACGCGCCTGTTCAATCCGATCCACCGGCCTGTGCGCGGGCGGGTGCGGGTGATCCCCGAAGCGCTCAACCCCGCCGCTTTCGCGCTGGATGGGAACGAGAACCACATCTGGCACTGCATGGCGCCCCGCGCGCGG
>JBCCKJ010000174.1:0-5786 GCA_039027455.1 Pseudomonadota bacterium
AGAAGGCGAAGAGCCTGTGACCAAGTCGGTCCGGTTCCGCACTCTGGGGTGCTACCCGCTCACCGGCGCGACCGAGAGCGACGCGACCGATATGAACGACATCATTCAGGAAATGCTGCTCGCCACCGGCTCCGAACGTCAGGGCCGGGCGATCGACAAGGGGCAGTCGGCTTCGATGGAAGACAAGAAGCAGGAGGGGTATTTCTGATGAGCCAGCACCCCTCCTTCCAGACCGACGCGTTGATCGCGGAAGACATCGACGCCTATCTCAACCAGCATCAGCACAAGAGCCTCTTGCGCTTTATCACATGCGGCAGCGTGGACGATGGCAAATCGACGCTGATCGGGCGGCTGCTCTACGATTCGAAGATGATCTTTGAAGATCAGCTCGCCGCGCTCGAAAGCGACAGCGCCAAGCATGGCACGCAAGGCGAAGAGATCGATTTCGCGCTGCTGGTCGATGGCCTCGTGGCCGAACGCGAACAGGGTATTACAATAGACGTCGCTTACCGCTTTTTCACGACCGAGAAGCGCAAATTCATCGTCGCCGACACGCCGGGGCACGAGCAATACACCCGCAATATGGTCACCGGCGCCTCAACCGCTGACCTGGCGATTATCCTGGTCGACGCACGCAAAGGGGTGCTGCAGCAGACGCGGCGTCACTCCTATATCACCCACCTTCTAGGCATTCGCCATCTGGTGCTAGCGGTGAACAAGATGGACTTGGTCGACTACAACCAAGGCACCTTTGATGAGATTGTCGCCGAATATCAGGACTTCGCGAGCGAAGTTGGCATTGAAAGCTTCACCGCAATCCCGATTTCGGGCTTCAAGGGCGACAACATCACCGCTTCGCCGAGCGCGAACACGCCCTGGTATGATGGTCCAGCTCTGATCGAGCATCTCGAAACGGTCGAACTCGCCAACACCGCCGCGCAAGAGCGCAGCTTCCGCATGCCGGTCCAATGGGTGAACCGTCCCAATCTCGACTTTCGTGGTTTTGCTGGCCTGATCACCGACGGTACCGTGAAGCCGGGCGATGCCGTGCGCATCGTGCCCGCCGGGAAGACCAGCGCGGTCAAGAGCATCGAGACCTTTGACGGCCCACTCGACGAAGGGGTCGCGGGTCAATCGGTCACGCTCACGCTCGAAGATGAAGTCGATTGCAGCCGAGGCGACGTAATCGCGGCGGCGGGGGATCCGCCCGAAGCCTCCGACCAGTTTTGCGCCACCTTTGTCTGGATGGACGAAACCGCGTTGAAGCCTGGTCGTGGCTACTGGCTGAAACTCGGGAGCCAGATGGTTACCGCGACGGTGCAGACGCCGAAATACGAGATTGACGTCAACAGCCTTGAGCATCTCGCCGCCAAAACGCTGGAACTGAACTCTATCGGAGTCGCCGAGTTTGCGACTGATAAGCCGATCACCTTCGAGGCCTATTCAACCTCGCGCCAGCTGGGTGGCTTCATCCTGATCGACAAGTTCACCAACGCGACCGTTGGTGCTGGAATGATCGAGTTCAGCCTGCGCCGCGCGCAGAACGTGCATTGGCAAGCGACCACGATCACCCGCGACGATCACGCCAGCATGAAGAATCAGACACCGCGGGTCTTGTGGTTCACAGGGCTTTCGGGCTCGGGCAAGTCGACCATAGCCAACGAAGTCGAGAAAAAGCTGGCGCTGATGAACCGGCACACTTTCCTGCTCGACGGCGACAACGTGCGGCAGGGCCTCAACAAGGATTTGGGCTTCACCGAGACCGATCGGATCGAGAACATCCGCCGCATCGGTGAGGTCGCCAAACTCATGACCGATGCGGGTCTCATTGTCCTCACCGCCTTTATCAGTCCTTTCCGCGCAGAACGGCAAATGGTGCGCGATATGATGGGCGACGCCGAGTTCATCGAGATCTTCGTCGACACGCCGCTGGAGGTGGCCGAAAAGCGCGATGTCAAAGGCCTCTACAAGAAGGCGCGCGAGGGCAAGATCGAGAACTTCACCGGGATCGACAGCCCGTACGAGGCGCCCGAAGCGGCTGAGATCACGGTCAACACGGTGTCGATGACGCCAAGCGAAGCGGCGGATTACATCATCAGCCAGATCATGCCGCTTAAATGAGTTTGGACCCCATGAACGACGCTGAGCTTGCCGCGCATCTGGCGCACACCGCCGGGCGGCTCCTTCTGGATGTGCGCGCCAGCGGCGTGTTTGACGGCAAAGCCTTGGGCAAAGCCGGAGACGCCACCGCCAACGAGTTCCTGTGCCACGCGATCCGCACCGCGCGACCTGACGACGGGCTCCTGTCCGAAGAAGAAAAAGATAACACATCGCGCTGTTCTCTCAGCCGCGTCTGGATCGTCGATCCGGTGGATGGCACGCGCGAATATGGCGAACAGCGCAGCGACTGGGCCGTTCATGTCGGCCTCGCCATCGACGGCGTCGCGCACACCGGGGCCGTGGCTTTGCCCGGTCTTGATGGCGGCGTCGTTTTGCGCACCGACGAACCGACCGCTTTGCCGAACCCAGCCACCAAGCCCCGGTTCTTGGTCAGCCGCACACGCCCCGCCAAAGAGGCCGTTGCGGTGTCCGAAGCCATGGGCGGGGAACTGGTCGGTATGGGCAGCGCTGGCGCGAAAGCGATGGCGGTGGTGCGCGGAGAGGCGGAGGTCTACCTCCATTCCGGCGGCCAGTACGAATGGGACAGCTGCGCGCCCGTTGCGGTCGCGCAGGCGTTCGGCCTCCACTGCTCGCGCATCGACGGATCGCCTCTGCGCTACAACAACGAAGACACCTATCTGCCCGATCTGCTGATCTGCCGGCCTGAGCTAGCGGAGCCGGTACTTAAGCTCGTCGCTGAGCTCGGCTGAGCCGCAAGCCCCTCAAGGAAGCTTAGGTTGGCTGAGGCTTGGACGCCTTGGCCTCGGGCGTCTTAAGCTGGGGCGGTGAATAGGACAAGATCGTGTCGCCCGCCTTAGGCACTGGGCGCGCGGCGTGGGTGAAGAAGCGCAGCTCGCCTCCCTCACGGACCAGCAGCAGCATATTTGCGCTGTCAGGCAGCTTTTCCTGCGCCTGTTCAAAATCGAACGCGCCGGACAGCTTTGTCTTGCGGAAAACCCAGCCCTGCGCCTGGCGCTCAGCCACCTCGTCGACGCCAAAGCCGCTTTCGAACAGCGCGCGCCCTCGCAGCGCTTCGGGCAAAGCGTGACGATCATCGCCGTCCTCGGCGCTCTCACCCAGCTGATACACGGAATCTCGCCCAACTTCGTAAGCGAATTCGTTGCAGACTAGGGTGTTGTACGCCTCGTTGTCGGTCGCCGCGATGAGAACCTGATAAGGCGACAAATCGAGATTGTGCTCGGTTGCTTCGTTCAGGATTTCGCCGTGATAGAAGGGCAAGCCTTCGCGGCGGGCCGCGCCAAGCCGCTGCCAACTGGCGTCAACGACCATCACCGGAGTGCGCAAAGCCTGCATTTCGCGCGCCAGCGCAATAGCCCAAGGGGTGGAGCCGACGATCAGGATGCCCGGCCGCGAGGTTCCACGGACACCCAGCCATTTGGCCGCCAGATTGATGGTAAAGCCGTGGGCGATAACGGTCGCGACAACAACGGCGAAACTCAGCGCTGTGAGCGCTTCGCCTTCTTCGTAGCCAAGCTCCGCCAATCGGAGCGCGAACAGACCCGAAATCGCGACAAGCACGATTCCGCGCGGCGCTATCCAGGCGATAAAGAAGCGCTCGTTCCACGGGACGGGTGAACCCAACAGACTGATGAGCACGGTTAAGGGGCGCACTACGAACAGGAGCGCGAAGACGAAAAGCCAGAAACGCTGCCCGGCCGCTTGGGTCACGTCGAGATAAGCGAGATCGGTGATCGAGAGGCTGGAGGCCAGCAGAATGAAGATTCCGGATACCAAGAGAACCGCTACGTTCTCCTTGAACGGGTGGATAGAGCGCAAGCTCGTGAAACCGGTGTTGGCCAGCGTCACGCCCATCACCGTCACCGCCACCAAGCCCAGTTCGTGCTCAATCGCGTTGGTGGCCACAAACACGCCGATGACGGCGGTGAAGAGAACCGGCACTTTGAGGTATTCCGGGATCGCCCCACGGGGAAAGAGATAGGCGATAAAGCGCGCCGCCGCGTAACCAATGACGCCCGCAATGATCGCCGCGATAATGAGAGGCGGCACCACATCAATGACTGTGGCGCTGGGCGCTTCGCTCAAGAAACGGAAATACTCATAGGCGATCACAGCGCACAGGGCGCCAATAGGGTCGTTTACAATGCCTTCCCATTTGAGGATCGAGTTGGGCCGAGTCTGCACCGTGGCCTGCCGCAGCAGCGGAACCACGACCGTCGGTCCCGTCACGATCAGGATGCCGCCAAACAGAACCGCGACCGGCCAAGGCAACCCGGCGATCTGATTGACGGCGAGCGCTCCCAATCCCCAGCCCACCAGCACACCAATGGTGGCTAAACGATAGACCGCGCTTCCCGAATGCCGCAGTTCGCGCAGATCGAGACTTAAGCCGCCCTCAAACAGAATGAGAGCGACCCCGATATTGATCGCTGGTTCCAGCAAGTCGCCAAACGCCTGCTTGGGATCAATCAGGCGATACCCCAGCTCCGCCGCGACAGGGCCCGCCAGAAACCCGGCCGCCAGCATCAACACGATGGCCGGCCATCCGGTGCGCCAAGCGACCCATTGCGCCCCTATACCAAGGACGCCGATCGCGGCGAGCATGAGGGAGGGCGAATCCATTGGCGTTCGGAGTTCCTAACTAAACGGCCACAGGTGCGATACGCTCGGATGCAGAAACGCCCTGCCATCCGCAAGGGACAGCAGGGCGTCTCAAATGACGAATTGTTATCGCAGCAGGTGCTATCAAGCCTTCTTATTGGGCTTCTTCGCGGCCCAGATCTGCTTGTACGACAGGAAGCCAAGCCCCGTCGCGAAAATCAGAAAGCCGATGACAAACCAGCCGGTTTGCTTACGCGCCACAAGCGAAGGCTCAGCGGTCCACGTCAGGAAGGCGGCGACGTCTTGCGCCATCTGTTCTTGCGTCGCCTCGGTCCCATCCGCGTAGGTGATGAGATCGGGGTAAAGCTGCGGCGGCATAGCGATATTCGCGTTGTAGAAGTGCTCGTTGAAATAGAGTCCAACGGGCGTTTCCCACTCCTCGCCACCGGCCAGCTCCTTGGCGACCGCAAGGTCTTCCTCGGTCGGCTCAACGTAGCCCTGCATCAGCGAATAGACATAACGCGAACCATCCGGGCGCGCCTTCGTGATCAGCGAAAGATCAGGTGGAAGCGCGTTGTTGTTGGCCGCTCGGGCCGCCACCTCGTTCGGATAAGGCGACGGGAAATAGTCGGTGGGCTCAGCCGGACGCGGGGTCACCTCGCCATATTCGTTGAGGCCGGGCACTTCCCAGCTGGCCGCTTCAGCGCGAACTTCCGCTTCGGTGTAGCCAAGCTCTGCGAGGTTGCGGAAGGCCACGAACTTCAGGCTGTGGCAAGACGAGCAAACCTCTTTGTAGACTTGGTAGCCGCGCTGGAGCTGCTGGTAGTCCCACTTGCCGCCAAGGCCCGCAAAAGAGAAACCACCTTCCGGCGTCAACTTTTCTTCGTGGAACGCGTAATACGGCGATTTCGCGGGCGCAGAATACTTCAAGGTATCCGGCACAAGCGACCACAGCAGGAGGATGCCAACAAGGACGATCCCGAAGATGATGCCACCTAGGCGAATTGTCATGACCGAGCTCTTTCTTGTTCTAAGGTCGGTGGAAT
>JBCCKJ010000175.1:0-5771 GCA_039027455.1 Pseudomonadota bacterium
AGAAGCGGGTGGCACGATCACCGCTATTGCGCAGATCGAACCTGATATTCTTCCGCTGTTCTTTGCCGAAGCCGATCGTATCGCCAAAGACCTCGCCGCCAACCCGCCGACCGACGATGAGATCAATCGCGTAACGGGCCCCTTGGCACAGCAAATCCGACGGGCTTCGACCGGCAACCAGTTCTGGCTTTTCAACCTAGAGGGCGCGAGCTTCGATCCGCGCCGGATTGAGCTGTTGCCGTCTTTGCTCAGCGATTATTCGCGCACCGATCCACGCATCATGCAGTTTCTCGCGGATCGATACTTTGCTCAGGGCGCGCCGCTGCGCCTCGCAATCATTCCCGAGGGGCAGGAGTTGGCGGAGGTCGCTCCCTTGGAGCCGCCCAAGCCCAAAGCGCAAGCGGGGGTGATTGGTCCGGTGCAAGGTCCAGGCGCGCAGAGCCGTTGAATCGCGTCTTTTACGCGAGCGGCCTAAGCATTCGATGCCCTCGCAGCGCGAAATAAAATTGTCGCGATCCCTTTGGAGGCTTTACAATTGTAACCTTGCGCGTGTAGCCGCGCTCTCCACCTTGGACGGTGGGTGTGGTAAGGGCGCCGCTGTTCCAAACCACGTGTAATCTCAATCATACAAAGATCGTACTATTATCATGGCTCGCAATTGGACCCCGGACAGCTGGACTCGCTTTGAAGCCAAGCACCTGCCGCAATATGAAGACGCCGCCGAGCTGGCGGACGCGGTGGCGACGCTTGAGGCTTATCCTCCGCTGGTCTTTGCGGGCGAAGCGCGCGCGCTGAAGGCCGATCTGGCCGAGGTAGCGGAAGGGCGCGCGTTCCTATTGCAGGGCGGTGATTGCGCGGAAAGCTTTGCCGAGTTCCACCCCAACAACATACGCGACACGTTCCGTGTGCTCTTGCAGATGGCGGTCGTTATGACCTTCGCAAGCAAGCGCCCAGTCGTGAAAGTGGGCCGGATGGCAGGCCAGTTTGCCAAGCCGCGTTCCTCGCCCACCGAGACTAAAGGCGATGTGACGCTGCCGAGTTATCTGGGCGACAACATCAACGGCATCGAATTTGACGCGGACAAGCGCCGCAATGATCCCGGGCGCATGGTGCGCGCCTATTCACAGGCGGCCTCGACTCTCAACCTGCTGCGCGCCTTCGCTGGCGGCGGCTATGCCAACCTTCGCCAAGTGCACCAGTGGACGCTCGATTTTATGGGCCGCACGCCGTGGACCGACAAGTTCGCGCAGACCGCGGATCGGATCGGCGAATCCCTCGACTTCATGGAAGCGTGCGGGGTCGATCCCGCAACCGTCCCGCAATTGCAGGGGACGAGCTTTTACACCAGCCACGAAGGTCTGCTTCTTCCTTACGAACAGGCTTTGACCCGGCAAGACTCGCTCACGGGCGATTGGTACGCCACGTCCGCCCATATGCTGTGGATCGGAGATCGCACCCGCTTTGATGGCAGCGCGCATATCGAGTTTGCGCGCGGCATCGGCAATCCGCTGGGTATGAAATGTGGCCCGAGCTTGGAAGCCGACACGCTGCTGCGCCTGCTCGACGAGCTCAACCCGGGCCGCGAGCCGGGCCGCATCACGCTGATCAGCCGGTACGGCCATGATAAGGTCGAAGACGGCTTGCCCAAACTGGTGCGCGCTGTGAAGCGCGAAGGGCACCCGGTGGTGTGGAGCTGCGATCCGATGCACGGCAACGTGATCAAATCGGACAGTGGCTATAAGACGCGCCCGTTCGATCGGATCCTTGCCGAAGCGCGCGGCTTCTTCAACGTCCACCGCGCCGAAGGCACGCATCCAGGCGGCATCCATATAGAGATGACCGGACAGGACGTGACTGAGTGCGTGGGCGGCGCGGTGGCTATCACTGATGACGCCCTGGGCGATCGCTATCACACCCATTGCGATCCGCGCCTGAACGCCGAGCAATCGCTTGAGCTGGCTTTCCTGCTCGCCGAGATGCTGAACGACGCGGCGGTGCAACAGCGCGCGGATGCGGCCTGACGTTCAACTTTGCCCGTAGCTAGGTAGAAACCCTCAGGGTCGTTTCCGGCTCTAAGAGACGCTTTGGCGCTACAGCCAAGGCATGGGGAAGTATTCAGAAACCGTAGATGTTGCGGCTGTCTTCGGCCTTGATGTGAATTGGGTCCAGGTCTCTGGCGCGATGGCGTTCGGCGCGCTTGATCCGCCTGATGCCGCCCAAGGCGGATCGACATTGCTGCTGGGCTCTGTCCTGCTGGCGTTGGTCGCGTTCGCCGCCGTCGCCGGCATCGCGCTGGCTAGGCGGCAAACGCGCGAGGTCACTCGCATTGCCCGCTCTCGAGCCAAAACGATGCACGATTTGCTGCGCACGGTGCGCATGGCGGAGAGCATCGCTGATTTGGGCGTTTGGCAATACGACCCACACACTGGCGAACAGCAATGGTCCGACGGCCTCCGCGACCTCTTCGGCATGGGGGCAGAAGAAGAGTTCGAGGCGGGCGATGCGGAGACGCTGCTTTACGCCAACGACATCGATTTGGTCTCGCACGTTGCGCGGCGCGATAAAGAGCGCACACCTTTTACCGTGCACTACGATATTCACGGCTACGACGGGGTTCCCCGCTCAATTACCGTACAAGCGTGCAATCTCTTCAACGCAAATGGGGAAGTGGCGCGCGTCGTTGCGGTGGTGCGCGACGTGACCGATCAGCTCACCCGCGAACGGCAGTTGGAGCATTCGCGCCAAGCGGCCATTGATGAAGCGAGAGTGGCGCGCGAGCTGGCGGACACTGATCCGCTGACGGGCCTCGCCAATCGCCGACGTGTGATGGCGGAGCTGGACCGCATGATCATAGACTCCCGCCGTTTCTCCGACCCGCTTGTGCTCATCGTGTTCGACATCGATCGCTTTAAGGTGGTCAACGATACGCACGGGCACCAAGCGGGAGATAAGGTTTTGAGGCGCGTAGCGGAGATCACTTACGACCAGACGCGTGAAATGGACGTCGTCGGCCGCGTGGGCGGCGAAGAGTTCGTTTGGATCGTGCCGCGCGTCAATCAATTGCAAGCCAAGGGTATGGCCGAACGACTGCGCCACGCTGTGTCACAGAGCAGCGCAGCGGGCCCGGTCGCGAATGTCACGATCAGCGTGGGGCTGGCGCAATTGCGATCGTCTGACACCTCGGTCACGCTGTTTGCTCGTGCCGACAACGCCTTGTACGCCGCCAAGGCTGGCGGTCGAAACCTCGTCGAACTGGCCGCTTAAACGGCCATTTGGGCAGCGCTGTTAAGCGGATTGGACAGTCTCAGGCGACAGGTTGTCTCACGATAACGCGCTGCAATGCCTTTCTTTTGTCACTCTGATGCGCCATGCAAGCATCCAGGTTTTGTGACAAAGGGGGAATACCACTGTGCCCTTATCTCAGCCGCCCAAGAGCGCGGCGGCCTTCGAGCAATCGGGTGACACGCTGAGGTCTAAGCGTTTCGCGGCTACCCGCGCTTTGAGTGAAGACTTGGTCAAACCGCTCAGCGAAGCGGACGCGTGCTTGCAGTCAATGGAAGACGCTTCGCCCGCCAAATGGCACCTCGCGCACACGACATGGTTTTGGGAGACCTTTCTTTTGCGCGACCACTGCGCAGGCTATCGTCTGTTCGACGATCGCTACCCATACCTTTTCAATTCCTATTACGAAGCGGAAGGCGCGCGCCACACGCGCGCGGCGCGGGGCATGCTTTCGCGCCCCAGTCTTGCTGAGATATTGGAATGGCGCGCGGCGGTGAGTGCGGCGATGGAGGATCTGCTGGATGATCCAGATCTGGCGCCGCTGATAGATTTGGGCATTGCGCACGAGCAACAGCATATTGAACTGCTGCTCACTGACATCAAACACGCTCTGTTTCAAAATCCGATTGGTCCTGCAATGTGGGAGGAGGCGTGCTCGCCCGCTCGATCCGAGCAAGAGCCGAAGGGCTGGTACAAACATCCGGGCGGTGTCGCGCTGATCGGTCACGAGGGCGAAGGGTTTGCGTTTGACAATGAGGGGCCGCGCCATCGCGTCTTGGTCGAACCCTTTGCGTTGGCGGATCGCTGCGTCACGAATCGCGAGTGGGACGCTTTTGTCGCCGATGGTGGATACCAGACCGCAAGCCTTTGGCTGGCCGACGGATGGGCTTGGGTGAACGCGCACGACATTACTGCGCCGCTCTATTGGCGCGGCGAAGAGCACTTCACGCACATGGGCTGGCAGGTTCGCGCTCCCGACGCGCCGGTGGCGCATATCTCCCATTTCGAGGCGGACGCCTACGCCGCATGGGCAGGAGGGCGTTTGCCAACCGAATTTGAATGGGAAGCGGTGGCGCGTGGGCAGGACAGCGAGGAGTCGCCCCCAGCGCATGATCCAAGCGCTGGCCAGCAGCTTGATACTGCCGCCGCGCCCCTTCCAACAGAAGGAGGCAGCCTCTTTGGCGATGTCTGGCAGTTCACCTCGTCCGCCTATCTCCCATTTCCGCGATTTCGCGCTGCCGAAGGCGCTGTGGGCGAATATAACGGCAAGTTTATGAGCGGGCAGTGCGTGCTCAAGGGCGCAAGCTGCGCCACGGTGCGCGGCCATTCGCGAGCGTCTTACCGCAACTTCTTTTACCCGCATCAGCGCTGGCAGTTCACCGGCCTTCGTCTCGCCAAGGACCTTTAAGATGCCTCAAGAACACGGTCTTGCTCTAGTGGAACGCGATGAAGATGGGATCGACACAGCGTTTCGCGCCGACGTGCTGGAAGGACTCTCGCAAACGCAAAAGGCAATCCCCGCACGCTGGCTCTACGACGACGTGGGTTCCCAGTTGTTTGAAGACATTACCCAGCTTCCCGAATATTATCCCACTCGCGCGGAGACCGAGATCCTGAACGCGCATGGGCCGGACTTTGCCAAGCTGATAGGCCCTGGGCGCGCCGTGGTGGAATTTGGGTCTGGGTCTTCCATCAAGACACCATTGCTGCTGAAAGCGATTGATCCTGCTGCCTATGTGCCATTGGATATCTCCGGCGACTTCCTGCGCGCGTCGGCGCGCGATTTGGCCGCGAAGTTTCCGGATGTGCCCGTTTATCCAGTCGAGGCGGACTTCATGCGCCGAGTGGAGTTGCCGCAAGCAGTCGAAGGCCAGCCCAAACTCGGCTTCTTCCCGGGTTCGACCATTGGCAATATGATCGCGCCAAGCGCCGTCGACCTGTTGCGCGCCATGCGGGCGACCCTAGGCGAGGGTGCGAAGCTGCTAATCGGCATGGACCTCATCAAGAAGAAGGACACGCTGATTGCAGCGTATGACGACGCAAGGGGCGTCACCGCGCGCTTCAACCTCAATCTCGTGCAACGCATCAACCGCCAGCTGAAAGGTGATATCCCCGTTGACGCTTTGCGCCACGAAGCGCGTTGGGACGATGAGCACGCGCGGATTGAGATGCACCTTGTGACTACGCGAGATATCTCGTTTTTGGTCGCGGGCCAGAGCTTCAGGATGGCTTCGGGCGAAAGTCTTCATACGGAGAACAGCCACAAGTTCAGCCGCCGCACATCCTACATGTTGCTGCTAGCCGGAGGATGGGAACCGCAGGCCCGTTGGCTCGACTGCGAAGAGCGCTTTTCAGTGCTTGTGGCTGAGGCTAAGCCGCCCCGCAGCGCCCCCTAAAGGCGCAGCGAAACTTCAGGTCAACTGGGGCGTTAGGCCGAATATGAGCGGATCACACAGCGATATTGCGATCGTAGGAGCAGGTATGGCCGG
>JBCCKJ010000176.1:0-5735 GCA_039027455.1 Pseudomonadota bacterium
ACCTTTTGGGGTCGATGCTGAGCGAGTTCCAAGCTTAGCAAAGTACGTGATTGATCGCGGCGCTGAGTGGAGGGGGCTCCACATCTTTACTGGAAGCCAAACGCTTAGTTCGGACGCCATCATAGAAGCGCAGTCGAACGTGCTAGAACTCGCCACCGAGCTGACCGACCAGATTGGCTCACCGCTTCCGAAGCTCAATATGGGCGGTGGGTTTGGTATCCCATACTTTCCGAAAGACACTCCGCTCGATCTGCGCGCGGTTGGCGACGCGCTTTCAGATATGGTCGCCGACCTCCCAGACGCGCTGAACAAGACCGAATTGTGTCTAGAACTAGGTCGGTACCTCGTCGGTGAGGCTGGGGTGTATCTGTGCCGCGTGATTGATCACAAGGTTAGCCATGGAGTGACGTATCTCGTCACCGATGGCGGACTGCATCATCAGCTTGCGGCTTCTGGCAACTTTGGAACGGTCGTGCGACGAAACTACCCCGTTGCCGTGGCGACGAACTATGGAGCCGAGGCAACCGATGAGGTTAACGTGGTCGGATGCCTGTGCACCCCGCTCGACCGTTTGGCGGATGCTGCGGCTCTCCCGCCAGCGGACGTCGGCGATCTTATCGCGGTTTTCTGCGCCGGAGCCTACGGAGCGAGCGCAAGCCCTTCGGCCTTCCTAGGCCATGGACCCGCGGCCGAAATCCTCATCTAACTAACAGATTGCGTGAGATTGTTGGGTTTTCCCTAAGGGGAAAATTTACCAATCATCATGATACCTGAAATCACCGTCGACCAAGAGCAAAGGGTCGAACGTGGATCGCCGAGATTTCACACCCGCTGGAGCCAGAGGAAAATGTACGAGCAGCATTACGGTTTCACGGGTCGACCGTTTCAGCTTACGCCCGATCCAGATTTCTACTTCGAAAGCGCCAGCCACGCGAAGGCGATGAGCTACTTGAGCTATGGCCTCAATCAGGGTGAGGGGTTCATCGTCATCACTGGCGATGTCGGTGTCGGGAAATCGACCCTTGTCGCGCACTTGATGGAACGTGTTGATCCCACCGCTTTGACCGTGGGGCAGATCGTGACCAGCGCTCTCGACGCCGATGAAATCATTCATGTGGTGGCGCAGAGTTTCGGCCTTGTGGTCGAAGGAAAAGATAAAGCTGGCGCTCTAGGCGCGATTGAGCGTTTTCTTCAGGACGAAGCTAGGGATGGGCGGCGTTGCCTGCTCGTCGTGGATGAATGTCAAAACCTGGAGCTATCCGCGCTCGAAGAGCTTCGGATGCTCTCGAACTTTCAGTTGGAGTCGACCCCGCTGCTTCAAAGCTTGCTTGTCGGGCAATCCGAATTTCGCCGTACCCTCGCGCACCATCCGGACCTTGATCAGTTGCGCCAGCGCATCATCGCCTCACACCACTTGGAGGCGCTTATTCCGGAAGAGGTCGAAGGCTATGTTACCCATCGACTTGAGCGTGTGGGATGGGAGCGTAACCCTGAGCTCGGCGAAGGTCTCAGACCCGCCTTGTTTGAGACGACGCAAGGTATCGCGCGGCGCGTGAACCAGGTGATGAACCGTTTGCTTCTCCTTGGCGCGATCGAAAGCCGGGACACTCTGTCGCTGGCCATGCTCGAAGCGGTGCGCAAGGAAATGGACATCGATCCCAAACCGGTGGCGACCATGGTCAAATCCAAGCCGGCGACGGTCGCGCAAAAGCCCGAGCCAGTCGAGATGATAACCGCCGATCTCACGGATGAACCCATCGACGAGGTCCAGCCTCTGGCGCCAGCGCCGGATCACTTGCAGGATCCCAACATGGCTGAGGCTGTCGAACGCCTCGAAGCGCGGCTTGAGGAACAGGAGCGATCCTTCCGCCACGTGCTTACGATGCTGATCGAGTGGCTCGAAGACGGATCGCACAGCAAGGCGGCCTAGCCCTGCGCCCCGTGGCCGAGCGCCAGATACTCTTCGCTTTGCATTTCGTTGAGGCGGCTCACAGTGCGATCAAACTCGAACGCGCCATCGCCTGATGTGTAGAGGGCCTCAGGTTCAGCCTGAGCGGTGACGAACAGCTTCACTCGATTTTCGTAAAGCGCGTCGATCAGCTTCGTGAAACGGATGGCCTCGTTCCGGCTGGCGGGGCTCATTTGCGGAATGCCGACTAGGATCACGGTGTGAAACTCGCGCGCTATCGCCAGATAATCCGCGGCTCCGCGGTTCTCCCCGCACAGGCGCTTGAAGCTGAACACGCCTACGCCCTTCAGCGCCTTGGGCACGAAGAGCGTGCGCCCACCGCTGAGCTCCAGATCGCAGGAAGGCACATTGCCGGCGTTCTCCGGAGCGAAATCGGTGAGTCGAAAGAAAGCCTCGCGCACTTTCTCCGTGGCCGTGTCACCCAAGGGTGTGTGCCATGTGTTCAAGGACCCAATGCGGTCGAGGCGGTAGTCGGTCGGTCCATTCAACTCGACCACGTCAAGCTCTCGCTCAACCAGCTCGATAAACGGGATGAAAAGCGAGCGATTGATTCCGTCCTTGTAAAGATCGCGGGGAGGGCGGTTGGACGTCGTGACAATCACCGTCCCGCATTCCATCATCTTGGTGAAGAACCGTCCCATAATCGCGGCGTCGGCGGTGTTGTTAACCACCATTTCGTCAAAGGCGAGGCAGCGCGTCCTCTCCGCCAGACTCTTCGCAACCGAGCGAAGTGGGTTCTCGACCTTCGCCTTGCGTGCGGCGGCGACCAGTTCGTCCACCTCCAGCATGAACGCGTGGAAGTGCACCCGGCGTTTTGATCCGATGTCGAGCGTTTCGACGAACAAATCCATCAGCATGGATTTGCCGCGCCCGACGCCGCCCCACATGTAGACACCGTGCGGGTCTCTGGGCGCTTCGCCCGCTCCGGTCAGCCGTTGGAAAAAGCCGCGCTGGGGAGGCGGCGCTTCCAACTCTTCCTGAAGCCGTTGGAACCTCTCGGCGGCGGTTCGTTGCGCTGGATCGGGCTGCAATTGGCCATCCGCAATCAGCGCCTCGTAGCGCGCGAGCATGCCCGCCATCAGGACGCCTTGCGGGGCACGAACTTGCGAATGATCCCGCTATAGGCGGCGACCACGTCGTCCTCTTGGACGACTTCGCCGCGAACGAAGACCAGTTTCCCGGTTTCACGCACGATCTCGGTGACCGCGTCGAGAGGCCGCTTGGGGTCCCCTCCGCTCACAAACTGCGTCGAAAGCTCCAAAGTAACCGAGGGCCCGGCGTTGCCGCTGCCCACGACATGCATGGTTGTGAATAGGGAGATATCAATCAGACCCAAGGTCACCGCGCCGTGAATGATGCCCTGCAGGTTTTCATGCTTGCGCTCGGGAAACATGCGCAAGCGACACGACTCGCCTTCGCGCCGCGTGATGAGGCGCCCCATGACCGCGCCGTTGAACAGCGTCGGATCTTTGAGGTTCCAATGATGCCATCCCGGATTATCTGGGTCGGGCAAATGGTCGAAGACGTCGTCCGGCAGCGCCACGCTTAGATCGCGCGCTCAGCCATCATCTTTTTGGTTTCGGCGATCGCCTTGGCGGGCGAAAGGCCCTTGGGGCACACATTCGCGCAGTTCATGATCGTGTGACAGCGATAGAGGCGGAAGGGGTCTTCCAGAGCGTCCAAACGCTCGCCCGTCATCTCATCGCGGCTGTCGGCGAGCCAACGATACGCCTGAAGCAGGATGGCGGGACCGAGGAACTTGTCCGAATTCCACCAATAGCTGGGGCACGAGGTCGAGCAGCACGCGCACAGAATGCACTCGTACAGACCATCAAGCTGTTCGCGCTGTTCAGGCGATTGCAGCCGTTCCTTGCCCGAAGGCGTGGTGGAAACGGTTTGCAGCCAGGGCCGGATCGAGGCGTACTGAGCGTAGAAGTGCGTGAAATCGGGCACCAGGTCCTTGATCACGTCCATATGCGGCAGCGGAGTGATGCGGATTTCGCCCTTCAAATCTTCAATCGAGGTGGTGCAGGCGAGGCCGTTCTTCCCGTTCATATTCATGGCGCACGAACCGCAAATGCCCTCGCGACACGAACGGCGGAAGGTCAGCGTGGGGTCCACCTCGTTCTTGATCTTAAACAGCGCGTCCAGAACCATCGGACCGCATTCATCAAGGTCGATCTCAAACTTGTCGTAGCGGGGGTTTTCGCCGCTATCGGGATCATAACGATAGATTTTAAAGCTTTGCGCGCGCTTGGCCCCATCGGCCTTGTGCGTCTTGCCCGATTTCTTGATTTTCGAATTCTTCGGAAGCGTAAAAGTTGCCATCTAACGATTTATCCCTGCTCGTTTGAGAGCGTTCTAGCGCGCGCGGCTCAGGAGGCAAGCCGCCCTATGTTGCGAGCTTTACGAGGGCGGTTGAATGCGCCTCAAGCAAAGGTGACAAAGGTGACAGCGTGTAAACTTCATGTATCGCCTTTAGTCTGCTGAAAAATCATGGAAATACCGCAAAATATGAAAGTGACACTTTTCCTATTTTGCCCGTCCCTTTCTGGGAACCGCTTTGGCCTAGCCTCACTGTATGTGGCATGAGTGATGTAGGAAAATGGCCGCGCCGCGCCGCCGTGTTTGGGGCAAGCGGCGGTATTGGCCGCGCCATGTGCGAAGGGTTGATCGCGAAGGGGTGCGAGCGAGTTTACGCCGGATCGCGCGGTGGCGTGTCTCCTCTAGGGGATGGTCTGGCGCCTTTTGCCTTTGATCTGAAGGACGAAGCCAGCATTCAAGCGGCGGCGGAGACGATGAGAGACGGACCCCCCGATTGGGTGATCGTCGCCAGCGGCGCCTTGACCTTGGAGGATGGAACCGGCCCGGAGCGCACGTATAAACGCCTTTCGGGCGAGGCGATGGCGGAGGTGTTCACCATCAACACGATCGGCCCGGCTCTAATCGCCAAACATATCCTGCCGCTTATGCCGCGTTCGGAGCGCTTTGTGTTCGCCGCGCTGAGCGCGCGCGTCGGCTCGATTTCGGATAACGGGCTGGGGGGCTGGCACTCTTATCGCGCCTCGAAAGCCGCGCTCAACATGCTGATGAAGAACTTCGCGCTGGAAATAGGGCGCACGCACAAAGACGGCGTGGTCGTTGGCTTGCACCCCGGCACGGTCGACAGCGCGTTGTCCAAGCCGTTCCAGAAAGGTTTGCCAGACGGGCAATTGACTGAGCCGGCGAAGGCCGCAGGAAATCTGTTGCACGTGCTCAGCCTGCTAGGCCCTGAAGAGAGCGGCAAGGTGTTTGATTTTGCGGGCAAAGTGGTGCCCGCCTGATCAGACCGGCCTTGCTCTGCTCCCGCTGGCTCATACACTCGCGTGGCACTAACGCTGGGAGGAATTATGCGGGCGATTTTGGTTCTGGTTGGTTTGTCATGGGCGCTAGCCGCGTGTTCGGTAGCCGACGCTCAAAGCGCAAGTGAGGCACCGAAGCCGCCCGACGATATCCCTGAGATTTTAGGGCAGGGCACCGTTTCCAAACCGGATCGGCATGAGTTTTGTCAGACGCTGTCACGCGATGGGCGCACGCTTACCATTGGTATCGAGCACGGTCAGTGGCAATCGATCGAAACCTATACGTGGGATGGATCGACTTGGGCCGGGCCTCAGCCGGTCATTGGATCGCCCGAATACAACGCGCACGATCCCTATCTCTCGGCCGACGAACAACGCCTCTATTTCATCACCGCCTCGCGGGGCAGCCCGGATATCGCCTATCT
>JBCCKJ010000177.1:0-5681 GCA_039027455.1 Pseudomonadota bacterium
ACTTATGTTCACCGGTATCGTCACGGCTATTGGCACCATTTCGAAAGTCGAACAACGCGGCGATTTGCGCTTGCGTGTGACCGCTCCGCTCGATCCCGCGCGCATTGATATCGGCGCTTCTATCGCGTGTTCCGGCGTGTGTCTGACCGTGGTTGATCGCGGTGGCGAAGCGGGCGAGGCCTGGTTTGATGTCGATGTGTCCGCTGAAACTATCCTGCGCACACGCCGCGGCGTGTGGGAAGAAGGAACCACGATCAATATCGAACCCAGCTTGCGCGTAGGCGATGAACTGGGCGGGCATATCGTGACCGGTCATGTGGACTCAGTCGGCGACGTCGTCATGTCCAAGCGCGAAGGCGATAGCTGGCGCTTGGCCATCCGCGCGCGCGCAGAGATGGCGCCCTTCATCGCGGAGAAAGGCTCGATAACGGTCGACGGGGTGTCCCTAACCGTCAACGATGTGCGCGATCGCCCCGATGGCACCTGTGATTTCGCGTTGAATATCATTCCGCACACATCCGAGGTCACCACTCTCGGAAATCTCGATGTCGGCGACCACGTCAATCTCGAGATCGATGTGCTGGCGCGCTATCTGAAGCGCATGCAGGGCTTGGCATCGAGTTGAGCGGCGCCTCGACACCTGGAGCGAGGGCAAACAGCTCTACCGTGTGCCTTGCCAAGTAAAACCAATCGGGAATTCGATGACATGGAAGCCGCGCACGACGCCGAACACAGCAACCTTCTAGTGTATGGAGCCCTGCGATCGGGGTCGACACTGCTGCGTCTGATGATCGATGCAAACCCTGAGTTGCATTGCCCGGGGGAGATCGACTTTCTCTTCGACTACGTCACGCTCGACCAAGCGAACGGGAAATGGACCTTCGACCCTGTCAAAGCCTCTCTCAACCGCAACCTGCTCAGTTCTGGCATTACGTGTCCAGACACAACCGACGCCAAGCTGGCAGTGGATAATATGCTCACCCAATTGCGGAGAGACGATCCGGGTAAGTTTGTCATTATGATTCATCGACACCTACACGTCGCAATCGCGTTGCTGGGAACGCTCCCTGTCGTGCATTTGCTTCGTGACCCACGCGATGTTGCCGCTTCGAGCATCGGCATGGGGTGGAGCGGTAATGTCTATTATGGGGCAGACCATTGGATTAGGACTGAAGAAGAATGGGCGAGAGTTTCGAGCGAGATCCCGACGGAGTCCGTATTCTCCCTCCGCTTCGAAGAGCTGGTGGCTAACGCTGAATCTACGCTCAAAGACATCTGCGCCTTCTGCGGGGTCACGTACTCGCCAGCGATGCTAGAATATCATCGTTCCAGCACTTATGATCCGGTAGATCCCAAGCTCGCGTCGCAATGGAGAAAGAAGCGATCCGATCACGAAATCGCTTTGATCGAGCATCGCGTAGGCGCGTTATTGGAAACGTCTGGATTTGAGAAAAGCGGCGTAAAGCCGATCACGCTGGCGGGGCTAGGGAAACTAAAGCTTTGGCTGCAAAACAAGGCGTTCATATGGCGCTTCCGGATCAAGACGCATGGCTTCGTCGATCCACTAACAGTGGCGATTGCCGAACGCTTGAAACTCGGCCCGCTCACCAGAAGCGCTCAATTGCGAATGCATGAGCGCACGAGACAGGGTCTGAAGTAGCCCCTATCTTCACGTCTAATGCCAAGGTGATTTTAGAAGCCGTGTCAGCACGCTGACACTAAAAGACCCTCAGTTCTTGAAGGCGGTCAAGGCGTCCCAAGCCTACCTTGGGAACGCCTCCTAATGCCCACCTAGTCAGGCTGTCGCTAGGCCAGCCGACAGATCGCTTTTGCCGCGACGGCGCATAAGACCTCCAAGCCCAAACAGACCAAGCAGCATCATGGCCCAGGTCGCGGGTTCCGGCACAGCTGCACCGATCGAAACATTATCGACACTGAAGCCGTCGCCATTCGGAGCCGCGGATTCAAATACAAGGCTGGTGAACGCAGTGTCAGACGTAAAGCCGAAGAACTGAACCGCGCTCACGGGGGTGACCACTGGCGTCACGATGTCGCTGCCAGTATTCAGCTGCGTACGCAAAACCTCATCGTTGATCGAACCGAAGTCCGCGCCAAAGGCTGTGATGGGATTATCGAAGGTGAAGGTCACACTAGAATTGCCGTTGGCGAGCAAGTTCGCAACGGTCGTACCGTCAACGTTGAAGGTGTTGAACTGGAGCGGTTGAATATCGATGAAATTGCGAGTGCCTTGTCCCGAGCCCGATCCCTGCAATGTGAACGGCCCAGCATCGAATGGCGAGGTACGGAAGTTCACCTGCGATGGCACGTCGTTGAAGTCGACAAAGTCGGACTGCAAAACGGCGTTGTTAAACGAGGCCCGGTCCGTGTAAATTGTTGTCGCAGCGCTCAAAGGAGCCGCAAATACCGTCGCGATGGCTGCCGCAGCAGCAAAATTTTTTATAGCCATATCTAAGAATCGTTCCCCAAGACCGATACGTTAGGGATTTTTTAACGATTTAGTTGGTCAGCACAACTCCTTTAACGCGAGGACGCGCGTCGAGTTTGACCGCATCTCAATTTGGGACAGATCACAGTGCGCGCTTAACGCGAGCGCAATCGTCCTCTCAATTGCGAGCGGTTAACGGAGCCAGCAGGAGTGGCTATGATCAGGGAGTTTTGCGGGCTACGCCGGCCCTTAAACGCTTAGCGATAAGAGGCCGCGGCCAAATGTTGCTGAGGCGCTTTGCGACGCATTGCTCCGCCGACGCCAAACAGACCAAGCGCCAGCATCAACCAGGTTGAAGGCTCTGGGATCGCGGTAAACACGGCGAAGATATCGCGCGAATTCGCGCCGTTATCCGAGTTGAACGAATTCTGGATGGTGCGAACACGTATCCGATCGCGCGCTGGAGTGTCGCCGTTTTGGCTTCGCGACACACGAACCCGGTCGTTAGCTAGGGGTTGAAACGGTATCAGCGCCCGACAAACACGACCGATTTCGCAGCCGAATACCAATTCAGGCTGATCGTCAAAGTTACCAAGCGGCGTGTTCAGAAAAACCTGATCTAACAACGCCTGCGCAGCGGCCTGTGCATCCGCCTGCGTGGTAAATGCGAAATCGTCGAATTCATCGCATCCGCCGAAAATCGCACTGCACGCATCGTTTTGAAACTCAACGTTGTAAAACGAGCCCCCAACCTCGACATAGTTAGCACCGACAAGCTCTCCACGCTCTACGATGAGCTGCGCCGCGCTCGCGTGTGTGGCGAACGCGAAGAGGGCCGCGCCAAGGGCGATTATCGTTTTCTTCATCGTTGCCCCCATGCGTAGGCGAAGCGTACTTCAAGCAATTCTGCGTCGCCGGGTAGTCATCCGGGACGTCAAGTTTGGTCTCAGGAGCGTACAAATACCTGCAAAAGTGTTATCAAATGCTTGCCGGGGGCGCGTTCATCGCCGGTCTGCCGGTGACCTGACTAGGCTTTACCTTGCATCAGAGGTCCGGTTTCGAAGCTTTCCGCTGTGATTTCGTAATAGATGTGCAGCACCCGTTTGCCGCGATACTGGGTCAGCTCGGTTCGTCGAGAACGCTGCCCGCCAATCTTCTCCATCGCGATACGTGAGCGGTAGTTAGTCTCGCCGATCTTGAAATCGACGCGATTCACAAACTGAAAAGCGTGCTCCAGCATTAACCTCTTCATTTCGGCGTTAAACCCCTTGCCCCAATAGAGCGGGCTCAGGAACGTCCAGCCAATTTCGACGCTGCCGCCTTCCTCAGCGCTGTATTCCTGAAACCGACTTGACCCGATGATCGCGCCCTTACCTGTATCGATTACCGCAAGCGCTCCGCCTTTCGCGAGAGCGTCTTCGAAAAACTCGGCGAACACGTCTTCGCGCGATCGATCATAGGCGGGATGTTGCTCCCAAACCGCCGGGTCGCGGGCAACACCATAAAGCCCGTCCCAATCGTCCTCGCGCAAAGGACGTAGCGTCAACCGCTCGCCTTCGAGCACGGGTTGCCGATCCATATTCAGCCTGTTACTTCGGCGATGGCGCCGATGAACTTGTCGATGTTATCCATCGTAAGGCCGGCAACGTTGATGCGCCCCGATCCCGCCATGTAGATGCCGTGCTCGTCGCGCAGTCGAACCACTTCGTCCTTTGTCACCGGCAAAACCGAGAACAATCCGTTCTGCGCGCCAAGCGGAGTCAGATCGATCCGTCCAGCCATGCCCGTGTCAGCTAGCCGCTCGCGCACCTGGCGCATACGCACGCGCATTTGATCCAGTTCGTCTGTCCACACGCGGGTCATATCCTCGTCGCGCAAGATCAGCCGCACCGCCGCCGCACCGTGATCGGGCGGCATGGACCAACTCGCGCGCGCCAAAGCGTTGGCGTTTGAGAATGCGGTCTCGAGCGTTTCAGTCTCGCCCTCGCCCGCCATGATATAGAACGCGCCTACGCGATCGCGATACATCCCGAAGTTCTTATCGCAGCTGTAGGCGATGAAGGCTTCAGGCACCTTGGCCAGCACGCTACGCAGGCCCGCTGCGTCTTCCTCTAGGCCTTCGCCGAGGCCCTGATAAGCGGTGTCGATGATCGGAAAAATGCCGGTTCGGGCGATAGCATCGCCGATCATCCCCCAGTCTTCGGAGCTGTAATCAATTCCGGTTGGATTGTGACAGCATCCGTGCAGCAGCACGCCATCACCCGGCTGTGCCCCGTGGATCGCCGACAGCACCGCGTCCAGATTGGCGGTGCCATCGGCGTTGGCGTGATCAAAGGCCGCTAGCTCAAGACCTAGGTCATCAATGATCTGCGCGTGATTGGGCCAGCTTGGTGTGCCAATATGAAGGCGCGCCATGCCCGCCTTTTGCGCCAACGCCAACGCAAGGCGTACCGCGCCGGTGCCGCCAGGTGTTTGCATCCCGGAGATCCGTCCGCCCATCGTCGGGTCTGCGCCGAAGATGTAGGGCATCAAAGCGTTGACAAAGCCGGTGTCACCCTCGGGCCCAAGGTAGCTCTTGGATTCCTGAGTTTCGACCAGAAGCTGTTCGGCCTGCTTTATCGCTTCAAAGACCGGGGTGGCCCCTTGGCCCGTGCGATAGACGCCGACGCCAAGATCGACTTTGTCCGGGCGAGGATCCGCCGCGTGGAGCTTAATCAGCGCAAGCAGCGCGTCGGGTGATTGGGCTTCGAGTCGGTTGAGCATACGCGCAGCGATGCCGCGAGCTTCCTCCCCATGCAACCGACTTTTTATGGAGCCGCAAAAGTTCTGCGGCGGGTTGCGATCAGAAGGGCAGCCAACGCTGCTTTTTGGAGAATTTCATGTAACCCGCGTTCACACCCAAGCGCACACCTGCGCCCATGCGGATCGGGATCAGAACCACATCACCCCAGCGCATGTAGCTCGCGTGCAAACCGCCGATCAGATAGGCTTGACCTTCGCCCGCCGGGAAGCGTTTGAACAGGTCTTCGCTGTCCCAAAGGTTGTAAACGAGAACAAAAGTGTTGGCCGCGTTCGCGCCCGCGTCAAACCCAACTGAAGGGCCGGTCCAGTAGACCTTGCGCTCTCCCTCCACCTTGTGATGCAGGGTGCCCGAACCGTAGCGAGCGCCCACAATGAACGCACCACCCGCTTCGCGACCAACGATGTAGCCGTTGGGTTGACCCTCTTTCTTGAG
>JBCCKJ010000178.1:0-5658 GCA_039027455.1 Pseudomonadota bacterium
CCGTGCAGCCGTTTTGGTTCCGCTTGGAGCGATTTTCCCGGCCATTCGCCAATTGACGTGGAGCCGTTTTTCTTCGCTCTCCATAAATCCCGATTTTCGGCGCAGGCCACCGACGGGTGATCTTGCGAAACGGGTTGTGTGGCAGGAGGCCGGGGTCTGCGTCTGGGCGATAACTCTTTTGGTGAGCACGCAATTCCTTGGCTGGCGGCCTTTGTTGATCGCTCTTGGGATCCTCTCGCTTACGGCCTTGCTCAACCAATTGCGGACTTTGGTTGCGCATCTTTGGGAGAATGAAGGCGAACCGATGACGGTGACGGCGCAGTTTTTGGACAGCGTCAACGTCCCTCCTCCCGGAGCGGCTGCAGAAGTTTGGGCACCTGTGGGGCTGCGTTACCACGCTTTGCATCACTTGATGCCGTCCATGCCGTATCACAATCTTCCCGAGGCCCATCGTCGGCTCAACCGAGAGCTTGGGTCCGGCTCGACCTATGAGAGCGCCAACCATCCGGGCATGCTGAACTTGGTTGCGCGGATTGCTAAGAGCACGATGCTTCCGCGCGGCTAAAGCGTTGGCGAAGGCTATTTAGTCCAAGAATTGTATCATCGCGCAGCGGCGTTCGGCCGGAAAGCCGTTATCAGCCTCCACGGCCAGTTCTCCCGCCAGACGCGGATGCGCATCGAGCGCGGTCACTTCCTCAAATCCCAGTCGAGCGTAGAACGGCCCGTTCCACGGCAGGTCGCGGAACGTTGTGAGAGTAACGGCGCGGAAGCCCGTGTTGCGGGCGTCGATCAAACAGGCGCGCACCAATCCCGCTCCGATGCCGCGCTTCTGATAGCGCGGGTCGACGTCCATTTCCCATATGTGAAGCTCACGTCGAAACGGTTCGGAAACGAGAAATCCAGCCGGTTCCTCCCCGACATAAGTGATCAAACTATGCCCTTTGCGAATGAGCCGACGCATCTCTTCGGGCGAACGGGTCTCAGTCAGATCCACGGTGGCGAACGCAGGGTCTTTTGCGAACAGCGCCGAGGCTGCTTTTTCTATCCGAGGCATGCAATCGGCGTCTTCCGGGCGCGCCAAGCGCAATGTCCAGTCGCTCATTCCTCGGTCCGTATCAGGACGGTTTCCCCGACCAACAGAAAGAGCAGGAAGGGCGCCCACGCGGCGAGGAACGGTGGGTAGCCACCGAACGAGCCCATAGCGAGAGCGGCGTTGTCCACCACGAAGTAGGCGAAGCCCAAGCCCATGCCGATCACAACGCGCACAAAAAGCTGCCCCGACCGCGCGAGCCCGAAGGCCGCAATCGAACCAAGCAGGGGCATTAGCAAGGCCGATAAAGGGCCTGCAAAACGGTGCCACCACTTCGCCTTGAGCTCCGAGGTTCGACGGCCCAGGGTTTCAAACGCATCAATTGTTTCGCTCAGTTCGAAGAAGCCCTGCCCATCGGGGTCTGCCGACTGAACCTCGATCCGTTCAGGGGTCAACGATTGGCCTACGACTATGTCTTCCAAGTCTTCAACGGCTGCCTCGCCCACATCGAATAGGACCGGATTTTCCAACGCCCAACCGGGATTGGCGTAGGTCGCTTTGTCGGCTTTCACACGCTCCAGGATAAGGCCACCGGGCGCGCGCTTGTACCATGTCACGCCGTTGAGCCGGATGTCATTTCCCGACCCAACCAGCGAAGACGCGGACAAAATGTTGTCGCCATCGGTCAAGTAGACGTTGGCCCGAACGCTGCTTTCTTCTGGGATTTCCCCGTACTCCACGGCCTCCCAGGCCTTCAAGGCGCTGTTAGCTCGTGTGACGATGCGCTCATTAAAGGCAAAGCTCAGCACAGAAATGAGCCCAGCTGTGAGCAACAAAGGGGACAGCACCTGATGCGCGGAAAGGCCTGCGGCTTTCATCGCCACGACTTCTGAATTCTGGTTGAGTGTCACAAGCGTGATCAGGGTCGCCAAAAGCACGGAGTAAGGTAGAAAGCGGGATATGAGCTGAGGCACCCTTAGCGTGACATAACGCCAAATCTCGGCCTGCCCGTTGCCTTCGGGCGTCAGAATTTCGCCCGTCCGACTCAGCAGATCGAGCATCATCAGCACCAGCACCAACATCACCAGCACCGCCAGAATTCGGACTACGAACAGCTTGGCGAGGTAGAGCGTGAGAGTGCGCGAAGGGAAAAAATCGAGCTGCATGGATGGGGTGAGTGGAGCCTAGTTACACCCGGATCATTCGGCTGGCGCCATTTCTGATGGGCCTTGGGTTTCAGATTCCTCTAGTCGGGGATGGGGCTGACGGCCAGCGAACAGTTTTCCCAACCGCTTCGATAGCTTTTCAAAGCCCGCTTCGAGCCGCCCGATAGCTTGCCCACCGGGCACATAAGCCACCTGATAATACATCCATAGGATAAGCACGGCGAAAAGGACAAAGGGTCCCCAAAGGGCCAGAATAGGATCAATCAGCCCAAGCGCGGCAACGTCTTCCCCGTATTGGTTCACCTTGTGATAGGCGACGACCATCACGATGGAGACGAACACGCCCAAGGCACTCGTCGATCGTTTGGGCGGGATCGCAAGAGCCACAGCCAAAAGCGGCATGAGGAACATCATAACCACTTCGACCAGCCGAAAGTTGAAGCTGGCCTGACTTGCGTCGCGTTCGGCCTCGGGCGCGTTTGCGCTCCACCCAATGCTTAGGAGCTCGGGCAGGATGTACTCTCGCGTGGCGTCGCCGCGCTGCCGGAACTCTTCGATTGCCGGAAGATCAATCGGCAAATCGTGGCGGCTGAAGCTGAGAACGCGCGGCGTCTTGCTGCCTGTGTCCTGAACAATAGTGCCTTCGGTCAGGCGCAGGATAATCGTGTCGGGGCTGTCGCTGGTCGCAAGGAAGGACCCTTCGCGCGCGCTGATCGAAAGGGTTTGTTGCTGGTTGTTTGTAACACGCGCAAAAATGCCTTTGAGGCGTCGCCCCTGATCCTCGCTCTCTTCGATGCGTAGCGCCATTCGATCGGCAAGTGTCGTGAACTCGCCCACCTTAATGGAAGCACCAAGGGCGCCTGAACGTAGCTCATATTCGAGCTGCTCGTAATAGTAGCGGCTGATTGGCTGGATGTAGAAAACCAGCGCGATATTGACCGCCACGAGCACGACGGTGATTGCGTAGGGCACGCGCAAAAGGCGGAAATAGGATAAGCTAACTGCGCTCATCGTATCGAGCTCTGAGGAGGTCGCGAGTTTGCGAAACGCCAGCAAAATGCCAAGCAAAAGCCCGAGAGGAATAGCGAGGCTGGCGTATTCTGGAATGAGCGCGCCGAGCATTTGGAACACGACACCGACCGGACCGCCTTCGACCGCCACGAAGTCGAAAAGCCGCAGCATTTTGTCGAGCAGCAAAAGCGACGCGGCCAGCGCAAACACCCCCAGCATTGGGATAAGGACCAGCTTGAAGATATAGCGGTCGATACTGGGTAGGGGGTTTCCCAAAATCGTTTTCAACCTCTGCCGTGGACTTTTGTCCGTAAGCCCGACTTTACGTGGTTCATCTGAACGGGGCCATAGCGGCAAACGTTCTGGCGGTCATGGGGTTCTTTTGACGCAATGGCGCGCAACCGCTGTGCGTTTCTCAAGGATCTTCGCGACTACCAAAACTGGCTTCCGGGCCCTCCCTTGAAAGGCCCAGACTCGTATTGGCTAATCCAACCCCCGTAAAACTGGCCGGGTTGCGGCGTGATAAGCTCGCCATCGACGAGGCATTGATCCAGCGGATCGGGATAGAAAGCGAGATGGTCGCGAATGCCCTCAAAGCTCGGTGTTGGCTCGGCGTAAGACCAAGCGCCGGCTTCAATTGCATCCTGCCCGACTTGAATATCCCAATAGCGGGCCTGCCCTTTCCATTCGCACAGAGTTCGCCGCGGGTTGGGCACAAGGTGATTCAGCGCTACATCTTCGGGCGGGATGTAGTAGGTCGGCGGATGGCTGGTTTCGAGCGTGCGCCATGCGCGTTGCGTATCCGCGAGGCAAACGCCGCGGTGGATGATTTGAATGCGTCGCGCGGTGGGCTCTGCAATGGCGGGTCGTGGGTAATCCCAGACGCTTTCCTGACCCGGTTTGACGGGGTCAGGTTCTGGGTGACCAAAGCGAGCCAAGGCTAGCCGCTTACGCCTTTTCCAAAGTGCATTGGAGAGGGTGTTGGTTTTGCCGGGCAAAATCCATCACCTGATTGACCTTCGTCTCAGCCACTTCGTAGGGGAAGATCCCGCACACGCCGACGCCCTTTTGGTGGACATGAAGCATTACCCGAGTGGCCTGCTCCAAATCCATGCTGAAGAAACGCTTGAGGACCATCACCACGAACTCCATCGGGGTGTAATCGTCATTCAAAAGCAGAACCTTGTACTGGCTTGGCTTCTTTGGCTTCGTTCGCGTCTTTGTCGCGATGCCAACTTCGTTGTCCGTACCACCCTCTTGGTCGTCATCAGCTGCGGTCGGACGCAAGACCATATCGGGCTCGGCAAGGCGGCTGTGAGGGAAGCGGGTCGGTTTCATGAGCCTCCATTATGGGATTCGTTCTGGTCTTCGCAAGGAGACTCTGATCCCAAGTCGCGCCTAACAAACCGTAAGCGAACCGAATCCGCTCTGAAATCGGGCACTACACAAAAAAGGGGCCGGACAACCCGTAAAGAGGTGTCCAGCCCTGCGCCTTAAACGGCGCGCTTTCATAAGCCGGGTTTGGGAGAGAGGAGAGAGGCCCGACTTAGAAACTGTATGGCAGCGGTTTAGGCGGCCTTGGTCAGCTTTTCAGCGGCAACGCTGACGCGGTTCGAGATCGGAGCGAACGCGTCGTTGTAGAGCTTCACCCAGGCTTCGGTGCGCTGCGAGCCGAACGAAACGGCAGCGTCGAAGTTACGACGAGCAAACTCGCCTTGCAGTTGCATAAGTTCGGTCGGTGACTTCACTGCGACCATCTTCTTGGCGTCTTCGGTGACAGTTTCGACCACGGTCTTACCGGTTTCGACGTTGTCCTTCACGAGCTCTTGCGCGCCGGCGAAGAAGATCTTGCCGCTTTCAACGACGGCGTCGACGTTGGCTTTGTTGAATTCGCCCATTTCACCGGCGAACTCACCGGTCTTGGCGTAGGCGGTTTTCAGACGCTCTTGCACGTCAGCGGCCATGTCTTTGGCTTGGGCGGTGATGTCGTTCTTTTCAGCGGTGGCCATAATCGTATCCTTAAGTTTTGTGATGGGGTTGCTGGTCGCGGTGTCCGCTTTCTTTGCGGCAACCTTTTTGGCGGGGGCCTTTTTGACCGGCGTCTTCTTGGCGGGTGCTTTCTTCACAGCGGCCTTGCGAGCGGCAGGCTTTTTCGCAGCCGTCGTCGCGGCGACGGTCTTCTTGGCCGGAGTGCGCTTGGTAGCGGTTGCCTTTGCAGCGGGCTTCTTCGCCACAGCGGTTTTTTTGGCCGCTGGCTTTTTGGCGGGCGCGCTTTTGGCTGGCTCTGCCTTAGCCGGCGTCGCTTTCTTAGCGGCGGCTTCGGCGTACGCTTTCTCAGCGGCCGCGTCGATTTTCGAAGTAGTGGTGGCTTCAGCCATAATTTCCTCGTGTCATGTTGCGCTGCACAAAATACGCATTGCAGGCGCGAAGTCAAGCATTTTTGTGCACTGC
>JBCCKJ010000179.1:0-5655 GCA_039027455.1 Pseudomonadota bacterium
AGCCTCTCTAGCCTTCGAACGAGAACTTAGCCAACCAGTTTGCGGGCCGCGCGTTCGATCAGGCCAATGTCTTCGTCCACCTCGCCCACGATTTCGACGCCGTTTTCATTGCGGCGCACCATGACGAGTGCGAATTCAGGTCCCTCGTTGGAGATCGCGTCGACGGTCAGCGCTTCGAGCTCGCGCAGCTTTTCGGCCAGGGCTTCACGAAGCGCGCGCTCTTCTTTCTCGACGGGCTTGCCGCTTTCTTCTTTGCGCAAACGACGCTCGGCGTTGACGACACCCTTGAGACCCCCCTCGGCGTCGGTAAGGAAATCCACCAGCGCGCCGCGTTCGATCTCCATGCGATGCGCGTGGCTGAGCACGGCAGCGTATTCGGTGAGGCGCGTTTTGTCGTAGTCGCTGCCAAAAACCAGTTTGACGACTGGGGTCATCGGCGCGCGCTCTTGAACGGTGAGACCGCTTTCTTCCATCAGAGCGTGGTATTCCTCAGGCGCGCCCTGCGCGATGATTGAGAAATCGTAAGCGCGGCTTACCGCAGCGTAGAGCGCGTGACGGCTGCGCTCTTCGGAAGCGCTTGCGCTGCGCGCGTATTCGCGAGCGGAGGCCAGCCAGTCTTGCAAATTGGCGTCGTCCGCCAATTCAGTGAATTCCGGCTCCTTGGGCTCGGCTGGCTCGTACGCTTGAGGCAGCGGTGCGCGGTCGGTCGTGTGTTTGGGCGTTTCCTCAACACGATAGTCCGCTGGATCAAATTTGTCGGCGTCAAGATCGACAGCCTTTTTCGCTGGCGCTTCGATGTAGTCCGCAAGCGATGCGAAGCTGTACGAGGCGCCATCGTCCTCGTCTTCGCCTTCCGGACCCTCAAGCTCGTATTGGCCAAAGTCCGGCATCGGCAGCTCAGAGTCTTGCGATGCGTCACCATAGCCTTCGTCGCCGTCATGATGCGCGTCAAAGTCCGCGACGTTGTCGGAATTCTCGTCACCAGCGGCCTTGAAGTCTTCTTCTTCACCAGCTTCGTGCGCGGGGGAGTCCGCCCAATCGGAAATCGTGTCGGCGTGGTGGCGATGCGGGGCGCTGGATCCATCTTCGCTGTTTTCCAGCGCCTGATCGATCTCGAGCAGAAGCTCATCGGCGGTGGCGGCGTCCGCCATCTCTTTCCAGTTGATCACGCCATAGATGAAATCGATGGTTTCATCATCACTCGAAAAAGGCAGCAAGATACCGCGATACAGGATTGCGACGCCGCGTTGATTTACAAACTCGGCTTCAAACCCGATCGGCGCCTCGTTCGCCATAATCTGAAGATAGTGATCGGTGATCCGGCTCAGCAGCGAGCGTGGGGGAACGTCGGACAAGCGATCAATGCGGCCCGGTGCCCCACACTCCTCGGCGAGTTCGGCGCCAAGAAATTGCACCATCGGGTCTTCGATGCCGCTCGAGAAGTCGAGCAGGACGGAATAGGGGCCAAAGTCGGGAAGGTGCTCGGGCTCCAGATCTTCAATGGAAGGATAGGTGCGCTCGCCAAGTAGGCTGGCCCAATGGTTGTAAGCGCGCACCTGCATGCGCCGTTCGTCTTGACCAATGCCCGCGGGCGGCGTGTTACGCGCGCATTCGTCACCTTCTGCGTCGAGGCCGAAGTCGTGGTCATCCTCGAAGGACGCACGCGCTCCGCTTCCGTCCGATTCGAAATGTCCCCGCAGCGTGTCCATGGCCATGTCTGCCCCTTATACAAAACTCTTTAGGCGAAGCTTGCGCGCGACGTGGTAAACATCGCGTTAAGCGGGGCTTAAAATATTCAGAGTCTTTCAAGAGGCCGAGTGGTGGCGGGGTGCCAGCTGAAGTTTGGACCGCAGCAAACGACGCTGTGACGTCAGGAAAAACTAGAGATGCCCGACCTCCTAGAGGAAATAGCGCATCTTTATGGTAAGTTGCTGATCCTCGCCGGTGTGCTCAAAAACCGCGTCGTCGAACTTGGGTGGCCCCATGCGCACTTTGGCGTCACGCGAGAAGCCATAGCCTTCCTTGGGCATCATGCCGAGCGCGCGATTGGCTTTCCCATCGTCGTTTTCATCGTGCAACAGCGCGACGGCGTAGGCGCCGGGTGTTACATCGGTGAAGGTGATGGTCACATCATCGCCCGCGGCCACCACGGTGCGGTAGGAATCGGGGTCCTTTCGGCACTTGGGGAAGATCTTTTCCTGAGTCGTCATGCACGCGCGCACAACGCCTTCGGTGGAGCGCAAATCGGTGATCGTAATAACGACGTCGCCAGCGAGCGCTGGGGTCGCTCCCGTCAGCGCGGCGCTGGCTAGCGCGAGATTGCTGGCGCGCTTCACACCCGAACGCCCGGAGGTGCGCGGCGATGAGCCTCTTGGTCCGCCACAATCCGCTTCGATAGGCCGTGATCGGTCCCGCACACGCGATCCCAAAACCGGAAGTACAGCCCGTAATTGCATCGATAATCCTCGTGATGGCGTTCGTGATGGCTCGCCGTTATCAACCAACGGCCCAACGCCGAATGAACAAGCCAGCGCGGGAAAATCTCCCAGCCCATATGATTGGTGACGCCCATCACCGTGGCCACGGTCAAGACGACCCCGATCATGGCGATATGAATCGGAACAATGAAGACGAGGATTGGGATGACAATCGCGCCAGTTAGAGATTCGATCGGGTGGAAACTCATCGCCGTCCAGGCGGTGGGCGGGCGGCTCGCATGGTGCACCGCATGGGCCAGTCGGAACAGTCGGGGCCAATGCATTGCCCGGTGGCTCCAGTAGAACCATGTGTCCTGCACAAACAGGTATAGGAACACGGAAAGCGGGAGGTACCATATGGGCAGCGCGTCCCAATCGCTGTAGATCAAGGTCCATCCATGGTGGCGCCAGCCCCACACAATCAGGCCGGTGGGCGCCCCGTAAATGAAGGTGGCGATCATCGACCAGCGGATCTCCTTGGCGATTTGCGGACCTAAACCTGCGTAAAGGCCGGCACGCCGGATCCGGGTCGCCAAGGCAAACGCGCCGCTCGCCAGAAAATAGCGCGCCGCCACCATCAAAGTCATGGCCACCCCCCCGATAAGGGCTGCGAGCCAGATTGGCGTATCGCCTGGAATCACGCGCTTTTTTCCATCATAGCTACCGCTATGGGGCGCGTGCGCTGAAATGCACAGCGCGAACTGATTGCAAGGATAGGCTGGGAGAGGATTTTTAGCTGACTGTGTCGATATCGGCGCAGTGCGGATCGATGAGCGCCGTGTGCCGCCGCATCCCAAGGCGCGCTAGCCGCTCGACCTGCGCCTTGCGCCGGGCGGACGCGAGCTTTGTCAGCGCGGCTGGCCGAACAATCTCCGCATCATATCCGTCCGCGACAATGACCCCAGTAGCCTCGGGCTTGTAATCGGCTGTTTCCAAAGGCGAACGATCGAGCTCCGGCGGAACACCCCAGAAAAACCGATCGCAAAAATCGAGATAATCCGGCCATTTGTTGTCACTGAGCAGATCGCCGCGCGCGACTTTGATCTCGACGATCACGATCAACCCTTTCGGGTCGATTCCCATGAGATCGGCGCGTCGGGCATTCTTCAGCGTCACTTCGGGCAAGCACCATATGTCATTGCGTGCGAACAAGCGCGAAATCCCTCGCGCGACATCGGCCGCTTTGGGCGCCATCAGCGTGTCGGTGGACGAATCGTGCCGCTTTTCCTCACTAAACATCCCGCATGATGTGGAACATAGTAAGAACAGGGTCAAGCGCCTTTCGGGCGGGCGAAGGTCAGCTTTGGGTAAGCGCCATCACGGCTGTGCGCGCCATGTAAAACTCGCGCCAGAGGGCAAGAGCGGGCGCATTGGCCGCCGCCCCCCGCTCTTTCAGCGTGGCGAGCGCGGCTAGGCCGGGGCGCATCATCGCATCGATATCATCGATACCCTGCCATGCTAGCTCCCTCTGCCATTCTTGCGCTTCGCCGATTTGAGCCGGAAAAGCAGCCACGGCGCCTGCAAACGGTTCGGGTGACAATTGCGCCAGCTTTGCAAGCTGGGCGGCGTGTTGATGCAAGTCTTCCCACTTCTTGGCGAGGGATGAGAGCGTTTGACCCCGATCGGATTCGGGGCGGCCAACAGTCTTCTCGCTTATTGCGCGAGCCTGATCAGGTTGGAGCGCAGACATGAGGTTGGGATAGCGCGAAGGCCTTACCTATGGGTTAAACCGCTACCTCGCCGCTCTCGCGCTGTGCTCTTAACTTGCCCTGACCGCGCGTAGCCCGAACGCGGCATTAAGGCTGGCTTCCAACGAATTCGCTTGCTAAGCGCCGCGCCGCGCGAAACAAGACCGTGCCACGCACCCGTAGCTCAGCTGGATAGAGCGCTGCCCTCCGAAGGCAGAGGCCAGAGGTTCGAATCCTCTCGGGTGCGCCAATTTTCTCCGCTGTGTCGAGCGTCGCTTAAGGTCAATCGCCAAGGGGTTTCTCATGTTGAAAAACAGCCATGTTGTTGTGACCGGAGCCAGCGGCGTTTTGGGCTCGGCGGTGATTGCCGAAGCCCTGGCGCAAGGCGCAACAATAAGCGCGCTGGACCGTCACGCGTCTTCAAGCGGCGCGCAAGAACGAGTGACGCATTACACCGTCGACCTTCTGGACTTGGAAAATCTGCTCCAAACGATCGACCAGCTGCCTCAAATCGACGCGGTGATGAACATCGCGGGTGGCTTTAGCATGGGCCCCACCGTCTACGCGGAAGGCGACGATGAGTGGGACTTGATGATGAAGCTCAACGTTGAAACCCTGCGCAACATGCTAAAGGTCGTGACGCCTCGGATGATCGAACAAGGGAGCGGGTCGATCGTCAATGTCGGCGCATTTGGCGCGCGCGAGGGCCAGGCCTCGATGAGCGCGTATGGCGTTTCGAAAAGCGCGGTGATGCGCTTGACGGAGAGCCTTTCCGCCGAGGTCAAAGCGCAGGGCGTGAACGTTAACGCCGTGCTGCCCACAATCATTGATACGCCAGCTAACCGTGACTCTATGCCCGACGCGGACCCTTCAAACTGGGTCGCGCCCCGCGATCTCGCCCGTGTCATGTGCTTCCTTGGATCGGAGCACGCGCGCGCTGTTCATGGCGCGCTGGTTCCGGTGACCGGACTCGTTTAATCAGCAAAAAGCCACATCTTTTCTAAGGTCTATTGCCACCGATGCTCTGCGGTCAACGTCGACAAACCGTGGCTGACGCGCGGCGCTGACACAAATTGAGACACGAACTGCGCGTCAGGTCACCTTGAAAAAAGGCTTGAGCATGCGATGTAACCCGGCACCGATTCTTCGCGAAAGCGAAACAACACGGTTAAAATTGCAAAGACATTACGTATTTTTGACGATACTAGGACGCCCATGGCCACGTCTATCTATCAATTTGCGCAATTGCCTCAAGTTGCCCCGCGACATGAGAGCGGTACTGAGCGTGCCTTCCGCAGGGTCCGCCAGCCCGGTGAGGCGCCGCGCGTAGGCGTGATCTACAACCCGCGCAGCCACCGCAATCAGGGCGCGGATTTCGACTGCGGTGTCTGTCCGCAAGTCCACATTGCGACCCCAGAAAATCGCGACGCCTTACCGACTGCTCTTAAGGATTTTGCCGAGGCGGGCATTGACCTGCTTGTCGTTAACGG
>JBCCKJ010000180.1:0-5638 GCA_039027455.1 Pseudomonadota bacterium
GCAAAGGCCTTGGCCTTGTCGATCTGAACATCGCACAAAAGCACTTGCCCGCCTTCTGCGACGATCATTCGGCCCACGGTCGCGCCAATGCCTTCGGCGCCTCCGGTCACAAGCGCGACCTTGTTGGTCATCTTCCCCATGATCAGCGCTCCATTATCGCCACGGCCGATATGCCGGGGGCGCCATAAACGTGGCTGTAGGCTGTTTTTGGTCCCGCGCCATCGCGACCCGCGACCTGGCGTTCGCCCGCGCGCCCGCGCAATTGCTCAACATTTTCGTACACCTGTCTCAACCCTGAAGCCCCGATGGGCTCTCCGCAGGCTAGGCAACCGCCATCGGTGTTAACCGGCAATTTGCCGCCGATTTCCGACCAACCGCTGGCGAGCCATTCTTCCTGATCGCCATCTTTGCAAAAGCCGTTTTCGGCCATGTGCATGATCTCAGCCCCGCTTTCGGTGTCCTGAAGCTGCGCCACGTCGATATCTTCAGGGCCGATGCCAGCACCTTCGAACGCGGCCTGCGCGGCGAGCACAGTGGGCTTGCCGCCTTCTTTGACGCTGATACCAGCCTGGAAAACCTCGAAACTGTCAGGCGGGCGGGTTTTGAAGGCGACCTTGGCAATCTTTACCGACTTGCCATCGCCCAGCGCGCCCAGCTCGCGGGCCTTCTTCTCGCTCGCTAGGATCAAGGCCACGCCGCCTTCGGCGGGCGAGCAGAACATGAACTTGGTCAGCGGATCGTTGATCATCGGCGCGTTCATGATCGTGTCGAGGTCAATCGGAGAGCGCCGCCACGCATGCGGCGCCATGGCGCCGTTCCGGAACGCCTTTTCGGCCACCCGGCCCAGCGTGGTTCGGCTGATGCCGTGCAACTGCATGTAGCGTTGAATCTTTAGAGCAAAGAATTGGGTCGTCAGCATCATGCCCGTTTCACCGTACCATTCGGGCAGGCCGTAATCGGCGGGCTTGGCGTTGAACGCGCCGCGCGGATGCTTGTCGAACCCGACTGCAAGAGCGAGATCGTACATCCCGCTGGCGACAGCCTGCTGGGCTGAAGCGATCGCGCTGCCGCCGGTCGCGCAGCCATTGGCTACATTGACAAAAGGCAGCGCCGTAAGGCCCAGTTCGTTGACCATGATGTCCGCGTTACCGGCCGCTGCAGACCCACCATAAGCGCATTCGATATCAGCCCATTCCAGCCCGGCGTCAGCGAGCGCTTGTCGCACGGCGTAGACGCCTTGTTCGCGGCCCGATCGCTCCTGCGTGCGGCCAAAGGGGTGAATACCAGCGCCGATAATGTAGACGTTCTCGCTCATGCAGCTTTCTCCTGCCCTGCGGCGATGGGTCGAAACGCGAAAGTGTCGAAGCGATTGTTGAACGGCACAATGCAAAACTCGACGGGCATATTCAGTTCCAACTCTTCCAGCGCTGCGCCAACAATTCGGCTTTCGACGATCACTTCGCCGGGAAGCTCGACATAGCCAAGCAGGAAGGGCTGGAAATCAGGCGGCGAGGGCTCGCCATTTGGCCCCTCGCTCGATCCCGGTCCGATATAGGGCTCTTTGGGAAGGAAGCCTTGCGTGGTCCATGACCAGAGGGTGCCCGTCCGCGAAAGTTTGTAGGGTTCGACATCGCGCGCCGCGTCCCCCACTGGCATCGGAAAAACGATCTCGCCCGACGGCAGTCGACCGCCCATAAGCTGGGGATCGGGGCCATCGCTCCAAAGGTCTGGGTCGATCTTGTCAGCCATGCCTTGCCTCTCCTCAGGCCGCTTCAGCGTATTCAGCGAGCGCGCTTTCCATGTCACCGAACAGATGGCCCAACACCAAGGCCCGCTTCATTGCGTGACCAATCGCCAGTTCGTCGGTGATGCCCATGCCTCCATGCATCTGCACCGCTTCACGCGCTATCGCGTCGACATTCTCGGTTATAAACGCCTTAGCGCCCGCCGTGGCGCGGGCCCATTCGGTCCGCGACGATGGATTGCTCAGCGCCGCGCGATAGAGCATGGAGCGCGACTGTTCGAGCCGAGCGTACGCCTCTACCAGTCGATGTTGCAGCGCCTGGAAGGTGCCGATGGCAACGCCAAACTGCTCGCGTTCCTTAACAAAGGCGAGAGTGTCGTCGAGCAGGCGTTGGCCAAGCCCGACCAGCTCAGCCGCCGCGCAAAGGCGGATGGTGGAGACGATGTGCTCCAGAGAGGCGGCGTCGTGATCGAGCCGCGCAGACGCGTCGACGGCGACACGAGTGAGGCGAAGCTCGCTCGCAATGCTGCCATCCGTCAACCGATAGGCGCGTGTTTCCAAACCGGGCGTGTCGGCGGAAACAGCGAAGACCGCCGTCTCTCCATCTAGACGGGCCGTTACGATGAAGAGATCGGCGAGCAGCCCGCCCAGAACGAAGGTCTTCTCGCCCGTGACGATAAATCCATCGCCGCTCTCTTCCGCGGTGACGCCCGCGGGTTTGAGGCTGTAGCGCTGCGATCGTTCGGCCCACGCCAGAGTGGCAATCCGCTCTCCGTTCAGCACGCTTTCAAAGGCCTCGTGCCCTTCCAGCAGGCGAGCGGGCAGGACGCCGTGTTCCAGCAAGGGGTCGGGCGCGTTGGCTTTGCCGATGGCTTCGTGCACCAGCGCCAGATCAACCGGCGAGCCGCCAATGCCGCCAGCCTCCTCAGGCGCAGCCAGCGCAATCAAGCCAAGCTCGGCCAAATCTTGCCATCGTGCGCGGTCATAACCAGTCGGAGAGAGGCGCAGCTTTCGCCGCGCTTCTACATCGATGGGCGCAGCAAAGCGCTCAACGGACGCGCAGAACATTTCCTGTTCTTCGGAAAGATCAAAGTTCAATGTGTTCAAGCCTTCCGAGAAAAGGTCACAGGAAGCTTGGTTACGCCGCGCAGCAGAATGTTCTGCAGCACCTCGATCCCGTTCTCGTCGGACACAGCGAAATTGTCGAGGCGCTCAAGCAACTCGTCGAACGCGACCAGCATCTCTTTACGGCTCAGCATGTTGCCCACGCACATATGCGGCCCCTTGCCAAAGGCGAGGTGCGCGCGCGCGTTCTTGCGTTCAATGTCGAAGGCGTCGGGATTTTCGAACTTGCGAGGATCCCGGTTGGCGGCCGCGTAGCGTAATTGAGCGATTGAACCCGCCGGCAGCTTGTGATCGCCAAGTTGCGTGTCCTCTTTGACGATCCGCCACATCCCCGAGGTGGGTGTTTCGTACCGCAGGGCCTCTTCGATCATATTCATGATTAGCCTGGGATCGCGCCCGCCAGCCGCGGCTTTGGCTTTCTCCATCTGATCAGGGTTGCGGATCAACTGCAAAAGGCCGCCCGCGAGGGTCGAGGTGGTGGTCTCATTCCCGGCAACCATGAATTGCTGCATGATCGACATGATTTCGGGATCGGTGAGCGGGGTTTCCCCTTCGACCTTGGCGTTGACGAGATCGGCCAGCAGATCATCTCCGCCATGGGCGCGACGCTCGTCGATTTTAGACTTCATGTAATGCTGGTATTCGACCAAGCTGCGCGCGCATTCTTTCTTGCGCTCGTGGTCGACCATCTGACTGAACCGATCGACCGCTGCGTCAGACCACTTCTTGACCTGCTTAATGTCCGTATCGAGCCCAATCTGCCCGGCGATCATGTAAACGGGCAAGGGGATCGCGAAATCCTCGACAAACTCGCACGCGCCTTTGTCGGCAAAGGTTTCGATCAGCCCGATCGACTTTTCGCGCATGGTTTCCTCGATCGCGTTCACGCGTTTCATCGAGAAAGCGAGATTGACCAGCTTGCGATTGCGCGTATGGACGGGCGCATCGGCGGTAAGCAGGGTTTGCTCGTCGGGCCATCCTTCGGCCAGGATCGCCGTGATCTCTTCGTCCTGTTCACGCCCCATCAAAACGCTAAAATCGTTTGAGAAGATTTCAGGTTTGCCCGTCGCCTCGCTGCACAGATCGTAGCTGTACACTACGAAGGTGTTCATCTCGGGCAGGTGTTCGATATCGATCCCAGCGTCGTGGATGGCCCCGTAATATTCCCAGGGCTGAAGCAGGGTTTCCGGCGCAAAGACGCTGGTGTCTTTGATCGCGGCAGGCTTATTCATGGAAAGACTCCGATCCCAACGTAAGTTCCAAAGAGCAATCTAATCCTTTTTTGGCGGCTGAGGCGATGCGCGAATGTGTTAGGGGTAAGCCGCACCGAGCCGGTCATTCAGCGGATAAATCGCCGAATTCGCGGACAAATTCTGCGCTGTCGAAATAGTCGCGCCAACGCTGAATCTTGCCGTCATCGTTAAGTTCGAACGTGCCCATCACGCGGATTGTGCGCCTACGGCCTTGCATATCGAACCAGTCGGTGCGTTCGGTCAAAACGACATTGCCATTGGCGGCGATGTGGTGGGTGTCAAAGCCGCACGCCTCGACGCCGGGGAATGCGTCCATCTTGGCGCGCGCCTGAGCGATGCCGTTCACCGTTGAGAGTGGCATATCGCTCCATTCGACGTCCTCGGCCATGAACGAATAGATCTTTTCCAGATCGTACGCATCCCAAGCGGCGATGAACGCGGTAATCGTCTCGATCGGTGTCATGATGTGCCTCCGGTGGTAAATTCAAGCGCATTCGCGATCATCTGGCGAACATGCGGGTTTTCATAGGTCTGCGGCGTGTCGCCAAATTGAAGGTAAACCAAAGGCGCGTTGCCCACGCGCTTGTGCCAGGCGATAAGGTCGCGGCCCGGCGGGTGGTCCCAGCCATCGTTCGAAAAGAGCTTCCCGGAAACGGCGAGCGCGGCGGAATAGAAATTATCGCGCGTGAAGGCGTAGTCTGATCGCGCCAACGGTTCGACATCGTCTTCGAAGATTTCGGCCAGATACAACTCGTCGACGACACGGAATGTGTTCGGCAATCCGGCGGTCACGGGGTGATCGGCGACGATGCTCGCGGTGTAATGGACATCGTGGCGATAGCCGGAATCGAGCTTGGCTTGCCCACGCACCGTGTCCGGCGTGTAAAGAAACCGGCCTCCCAGCATCTCATGCCATTCCGGCCAATCGGCCCATCCGGCGAGCGCGTGGTGCATGGCGACCGCGCCACGTCCTCGTTCAAAGCGCTCTACAATGGCTCGCCGGTACCCTTCGGATGGTGGGCGTGAACGCACCTGATCGTCGGCGAAAGTGTAGCCTCCCATGTCGTAGAACAGCACGGCATCGGCCTGCGCCGCGCGCCCTCTCGCCACCGATTCTTCAGCCTCGGGATGGATCAGATGCGTCACCTCCCAATCGCCAAGCGAGTGTATTAGCGCTTCAAAGGGCTCGGCCTCGTAGGGGTGGCCGCCCGACAGGACCAGCAGATCGCGGGCCATATCATGCCGCGATCTTGAGGATCATCTTGCCTTGGTTCGACCCCGCAAAAAGACGCATGAAACTGTCAAAAGCGTTTTCGAGACCCTCGTCGATATGCTCATCGATTATGAGCTTTCCAGCGGCCGCCCATTCGCCCATCTTTGCCGCGCCTTCCGGGAAACGCTCGACATAGTCGGCGACCAAAAGCCCTCGGATTTGCGCGCGTTTGACGATCAGTTGCCAGATGTTGCGAGCGCCGCGCGGGTCTGTGTTGTATTCGCTGATGAGCCCGCACAGCCC
>JBCCKJ010000181.1:0-5620 GCA_039027455.1 Pseudomonadota bacterium
CGACTTTTGGCGCAGGGTTGAATACGCAGGCGCTCAACGTGGCGGCCAGCGAACACGCGATGGCTAGGCGCGATATCCGGGTCATGGCTCTTACTCCGCCGCCGGTTCGGCGCTTTCGCGCGCAGGGATAAAGGCGTCGACTTGCTGCCCGACACGGAAGAGATCGCTTTCGGGCAGCGCGTAAATCAGTTGCAGCACACGAACATCGACGCGCTCTGTTGCGCTGTTGGTCAACTGCCGCTTGGGCACGACCTGCGGCTCCGCGCGAACAAAAACGGCATCAACCTGTTGATCGGCGGCGCCGCGCGGAGAGACAACGGCTTTCGCGCCCAGTTTCACCCGTGGGGCTTCGTTTTCATCCATGTCGATCCGCACGTGCAGGGGGTCTGTTTCCCCCATCTGGATGAAGGGCTGCGAGTTGCCGCCGCCTTGTGTGGAGACAAATTCGCCGGGGCGGATATTGACCGCCAAGATCTCGCCCGCAATCGGCGCGCGGACGGTCAATCGGTTTAGGTCGGTTTGCGCCGAAGACGTCCGAGCTTGCGCCGCTTTCAGCCGTGCGCGGGAGACCGCCAGTCGGCTGGTGGCAGCGTCATAGTCGCCTTGCGCCCGTATCACTTCAGAGCGGCTGACCGCTGCGGGATCATCGAGGTTGTTGTAAAGATCGAGCTGTTGCTTGGCCGTGTCTTGAGCGGTGGTGGCTTCGAGGATGGCGGCTTTTGCCTCGCCAATGGACGCGTTGGCCTCAGCCAATTGCGCGCGCACAGCTCGGTCGTCGACTAGGAACAGGGCCTGCCCTTTCGTCACGCGATCTCCCGGAGCCACACGCAGGTCGGTGATCAGGCCGGACAACGCTGAACCGATATCAATCGTCTCACTGGCCGGTTCAACCAAACCGGCGCCGGCTACACGCGCTGAATTGGCGAGCGCGCCGGTGGCCTTGGGCGGCTGGTTCTCCGGTTCGATGATTTCACGTTCGGGAATCTCACTGAGCACGTAAAAGGTTCCGGCGGCGAGGCCGAAGACCGCCAGCACAGGCAGAATCTGGCGCGAAAAGCTGAACGTGGAGGGAAGAAGTGCCATGGGAGCCTCTGGGAGAAAGGTGAAGAAGAGAGATCAGTGATCTTCCGGCATTTCAGTGCCGTCATGCGTAACGCGGCCATCCTCCAGAACGAGGATGCGGTCGGCGAGGTCGAAAATGCGATTGTCATGAGTGACGATGATGCAGGCGCGATCTGGAGCGACAGCCACGTCTCGGAGCAAATCCATCACTCGTCTCCCAGAGCGTGCATCAAGAGCCGCCGTTGGCTCATCGCAAACCACAAGCCGCGGCTCGTGCACCAACGCACGGGCAATCGCGACGCGTTGCTGTTGCCCACCTGAGAGCTGATTTGGGAGCTTTTGCGCTTGATCACCAATATTGAGCGCGTCGAGCAATTCGATCGCTTTTTGTCGCGCTGGCTCGATGGCCATGCCTTTGGCGATCAGCGGGACAGCGGCGTTGGCCGCCGCGTCAATGGATGGGATCAAATTGTATTGCTGGAAAATGAAGCCGATATTCTCAAGTCGAAAGTTGACCAATTCCGTATCGGACAAGGCGTAGATGTCCGTGCCGAAAACCTTCACCTCGCCTTCGGTCGGCCAGAGAATGCCGCACATGATCGAGATAAGTGTGGTCTTTCCCGAGCCGCTTTCGCCGACAACGTAAGTCATTTCTCCCGACTTTATATCGGTGTCGATCCCATGCAGGACACGAATGGTCGATTGGCCGGCCTGAAAATCACGCACAATGCCGCGCGCGCAGATCGCTGCGGTGGGATCGCAGCCGCCGATAGCCGAGGTGTCCATCGTCTGCGCCTCCATCACCGGAACACCGACGCTGGCTCAGTGCGAAGCACGCTTCGAAGACCAAGGTAACCTGTGATTGCAAGAATAACGACGACCGCAACGGCGCTGACAAAGGGTATTTGCCAAGGGATGTAAAAGCCCTTGAACGTGGGGTTGCCTGAAAAGCCCCAAATAAAAATCACCGTGCCAACGATGCCGAAAGCGTATCCGACAAATCCCACCAGTGTCGCTTGGGTCGCGACCATCTTTACGATCGACGAATTTGTAACTCCGATCGCCTTGAGCGCGCCGAACTGTTTGATGTTGTCGCGGATAAACAGACTGAAAGTTAGTCCTACAATGGCTACTCCGACCACGAACCCGAGGGCCACGGTAATCCCGAAGTTCACTGGAATTCCGGTGTTTTCGATGATGAAATCCACACCGGCTTGCGCGATCTGGTCTCGAGTTTCCGCCTTTAGGCCTGTTTGTTCTTCTATCCGGTCAGCAACCTGCGCAGGTGTCTCCCCTTCAGAAACGCCAGCCAGAACAAAGGAAAGGCGATTGCGCGTGCCGGGCACATAATTGAGCGCTTGGCTGTACTTAGTGTAGAGCACAACTTGGCTGGTGAAGCTGGGAATAGAGTCGGCAATACCGCGGATGACAGCGCGTTGATCGTTGAGCTCCAACCTTTGCCCGATCGGATTTTCACCCTCTTCAAACAGGTTTGTGATGCCAACGTCATCAATGATGACGGTGTCGACTTGAGACAGGACATTCTTGTCTTCTTCGACCATATTCTTTGGCAAGCCAATGAGGGTTGCGTCGTCTACTCCGATGATTTCGACGAACTCCAGATCACCCTGATCGGTGCGAACCGCTGCCGTTCCTCGAAGGTGGGGGACCGCCCACTCTACACCCTGAACGGAGCGCACTTCGTCCAAGGCGGTGGACGGCATTTCGTACCTTACTTCGGTGGTTCGGCTGACCGGGTCCATGACCCAGATTTCCGCTTCGGGAGAATTGAAGACGCCGCTGGCCCCGCGCTCGATCAGGTTCACGAAAATCGTCAGCTGCTGCGTGATCAGCAGCGTCGAAAACGCGATGCCAAACAGCAGGCCGTAGAATTTCTGCTTGTCGCCGGTGAGCATGCGGATCGCGATCCAGAGCATAGCGATTTGGAACCTTTACCTAGGGGCGGGGTTGCTTTCGTAGGGGTAGCAAGCCATTATTGTACGGCATCGTTTAATTGAACGCTTGCGTTCAGTTAGTCAACCGCCTTTTCGAGATCAGGTTCCAGTTCGTTGAAAAAAAAGCCCGGCCGCCCTTCCGATCAAGCCAAACGCCACGCCATTATCGAAGCCGCTTCCCTGCGTTTCTTTGATGATGGCTTTGCGGCGACTTCGATCGAACAGGTGGCGGCGGATGCGGGCGTATCGAAGGTGACGATCTACAATCACTTCGGCGACAAGCGCGGCTTGTTCACCGCAGCGGTTGAACGCGAATGCGAGAAGATAAAGGGGTACTTCAGCATCGATGCCATTGAACCCGGCTCAATTCGTGACCGCTTGCAAGCCATTGGCGAGGGCATGGCAGCGTTTCTGTCACGACCTGAAATGATCGCCTTTGAACGTCGAATTGCGGCAGAGACTGAGCACGAGCCAGCGATTGGGCAGGCGTTCCTGCAAGCGGGACCATGGCGTATGAGAAGAACGTTTGCCGAGTTTCTAAGCCATGCGCACGAGCTCGGTGAGCTACACGTAGATGACCCGGTGCTGGCCGCGGAGCAATTCGTGGGATTGTGCAAGGGCATGAGCGATTTGGATCAAAGGTTTGGGCGCGACATTTTGGCAGATGACCGGGCGCGACGCCTCGCAGGGGCTGTCGATGTGTTTCTCGCCGCTTACAAAAGTTAGGTTGTCCGCGCCGTGCGATTGAAAAAACCCATCAGTGAGTTCGAAATTTAGCATTCCGCTTGAGGGCACGCATTATCTTGCCATTCATCCCCTGGCTCCTACATTGATCTGGATGGCGAAAGGAATCACCCGATGAGCGACCAGAACGATCCCAACCAGCAGCCACCCGAGGGCCAAAACCCTTGGGTGAAGCAGCTTATGATTTGGGGCGGCATCTTTCTTGCCCTTCTCTTGGTTGTCTCGCTCTTCAGCAACGCTGGCCAGCCCCAGGGCACCGAGATCCGGTATTCGGACTTCCGGGAGCAGGTGCAGGAAGGCAAAATTGAATCGGTCCAACTGGGCGACGATTTGATCACCGGCACGTACAAAAACGGTCAGGCCTTCACAGCCATTCCCGTAGGCTCGGACATTGAGATCACGGGGCTGCTGGAAGATAACGAGGTCAAGTTTACCGGTAAGCAGCGCGAGCAGCCCAATATGCTCCTTTATATTCTGCTCAATTCTCTGCCATTCCTGCTTATTCTCGGCATCGCCTTCTTCGCGCTTCGTCAGGTGCAAAAAGGCGGCGGCGGCGGCGCCATGGGCTTTGGCAAATCGAAGGCCAAGCTGCTGACCGAACGCCAAGGGCGCGTCACGTTTGAAGATGTCGCTGGCATCGACGAAGCGCGCGAAGAGCTGCAGGAGATCGTCGAGTTCCTGAAAGACCCGCAGCGCTTTTCGAAACTGGGCGGCCAGATACCCAAAGGCGCGTTGCTCGTCGGTTCGCCCGGTACGGGTAAGACCCTCCTGGCTCGCGCTATCGCGGGCGAAGCGGGCGTGCCGTTCTTCACCATCTCCGGTTCGGACTTTGTCGAAATGTTCGTGGGCGTCGGCGCAAGCCGGGTGCGCGACATGTTCGAACAGGCGAAAAAGAACTCGCCCTGCATCGTGTTCATCGACGAGATCGATGCCGTGGGCCGCAGCCGTGGCCACGGACTTGGAAACTCAAACGATGAGCGCGAACAAACGCTCAACCAGCTGCTCGTCGAGATGGATGGTTTCGAAGCCAACGAAGGCATCATCATTATCGCGGCGACCAACCGTCCCGATGTTCTTGATCCGGCGCTGTTGCGTCCGGGTCGTTTCGATCGTCAAGTCGTCGTGCCGGTTCCTGATATTGACGGGCGCGAGAAGATCCTGGGTGTTCACATGAAAAAGGTGCCTTTGGCGCCCGACGTCAACCCGCGCACCATTGCGCGCGGCACACCGGGCTTCTCTGGGGCTGACCTTGCCAACCTCGTGAACGAGGCGGCGCTGCTGGCGGCTCGCCGCAACAAGCGTCTTGTGGCCATGCAGGAATTTGAAGACGCCAAGGACAAAGTCATGATGGGCGCGGAACGCCGCTCCATGGTGATGACCGAGGACGAAAAGAAAATGACGGCCTATCACGAGGCCGGCCACGCGCTGGTCTCTTTGAATGAGCCGGCGTCCGACCCGATCCACAAGGCCACCATCATTCCGCGCGGCCGCGCGCTGGGGATGGTGATGCGCTTGCCGGAGCGGGACAGCTATTCGTATCACCGCGACAAAATGCACGCGAACCTGGCGGTCGCTATGGGTGGCCGTGTCGCCGAAGACATTATCTTCGGGCATGACAAGGTTTCCAGCGGCGCGTCGGGCGATATCCAATACGCCACCGACCTTGCGAAGAACATGGTCACCAAGTGGGGTATGTCCGAGAAACTCGGCCCGCTGCAGTACGAACAGCAGCAGGAAGGTTATCTTGGCATGGGCCAATCGGCGCGGACGATGGCGGGCGCGGAGACCAACAAGCTGATTGATGAAGAGATCAAGAGGCTGGTGGAAGAAGGCCTGAAGCGTGCGACCGACATTCTGAC
>JBCCKJ010000182.1:0-5591 GCA_039027455.1 Pseudomonadota bacterium
GCATGGACGTTGCGGGTTGTGACCACCCTGTCGATCTTGGCCACGCCACTTTGAAGTGCCCCCAAAAGCAACCCGCACGCCTCATGAGGTTGCGCCGCTTGAGCCGCACGTTTGATCCGCTCGAGCGCTTGGCTTGTCACTTCGATCTTCATCCCTCATGGCCCTAGCATGTCTTCGGACCAAATCATCACGGGCAAAACGCGTGAGGCCGCGCGACTTGATAAAGCGCTGAGCGAGGCAACCGATCTCAGCCGCGCGCGGGTGCAGGCGCTGATCACAGCGGGGGCAGTCACAGTCAATGGCGAGCCAGCGCACAGCGTTTCCATGAAAGTCGCTGAGGATACGGATTTTTCGATAGCGGTCCCGGCGGCGGTGGAAGCCGAAGCCCAGCCACAGGACATCCCGCTCGATATCGCGTTCGAGGATGAGCATTTGATCGTCGTCAACAAACCCGCTGGCATGGTGGTCCACCCGGCGGCGGGCAATCCCGACGGAACCTTGGTCAACGCGCTGCTGCACCACTGCGCGGAGCAGCTGTCGGGCATTGGCGGAGTGGCGCGGCCCGGCATCGTCCACCGGATCGATAAAGACACCTCCGGCCTGTTGGTGGTCGCCAAATCGGACGCCGCGCACGAAGGGCTGGCCGCGCAATTCGCCGACCACAGCGTCCATAGGCGGTACTTGGCGGTCACGGGGGGCGTTCCGCGCCCATCGGAAGGCACTATTGACGCGCGAATCGGTCGAAGCGACGCGAATCGCAAGAAAATGGCTGTGCTGGCAAAGAATTCCTCACGCGGGAAAAACGCGATTACCCATTATAAGGCGCTCGAAAGCTTCGGCGACGCCGCGCTGATCGAGTGTCGGCTGGAGACGGGGCGAACCCACCAGGTGCGCGTTCACTGCGCGTCAATCGGTCATGCGCTATTAGGAGACCAACTCTACGGCAGAACGCCCAAACCCCTGAAACTGCTGCTGAATAAGCTGGGATTCGCCCGGCAGGCGCTGCACGCGGCCGAATTGGGGTTTTTGCATCCGATTTTGGAGCGGTTCGTATCTTTTTCCGCGTCCACGCCGAAGGACATGCAGGAACTGATCGACGAACTTGGTCGTTCTAATCGATGAAAGTTGCGGGAATTTCCTACAACTTGGTCTATAAGTAACCGTGTGGCCTAAAATATCGGATGCCCATCAGGGGTCCGGCAAATCGAGGTCGACGCAAGAAAGGTTAGGGAAGAAGTGAGTAAATCAACTCAAACAGTCCCGGCGCTGAGCGGAGAGCAAAGCCTCAACCGCTATCTGTCGGAAATCAAGAAGTATCCCGTGCTAACGGCTGAGCAGGAATACATGCTCGCCAAGCGCTACGAAGAGCACGAAGACCCCGAAGCGGCTTCGCAGCTGGTCTCCAGCCACCTGCGTCTCGTGGCGAAAATCGCCATGGGCTACCGCGGCTATGGCCTGCCCGTTTCCGACCTTATTTCGGAAGGTAATGTTGGCCTGATGCAGGGCGTGAAGAAATTTGAGCCCGATCGCGGTTTCCGCCTCGCGACATACGCGATGTGGTGGATCAAAGCGAGCATCCAAGAATACATCTTGCGTTCGTGGAGCCTCGTCAAAATGGGCACCACCGCGGCTCAAAAGAAGCTGTTTTTCAACCTTCGCCGGATGAAAAAGCAGCTCGAAGCCTATGAAGACACCGACCTGTCACCGGATGACGTGACCAAGATCGCGACCGATCTGGGCGTGCCGGAACAGGAAGTCGTCAATATGAACCGCCGGATGATGATGGGCGGCGACGGCTCGCTCAACACGCCGATGCGTAATGGCGAAGAAGGCGCGGGCGAATGGCAGGACTGGCTCAAGGACGACGGCCCGCTGCAAGACGAAACCGTGGCCGACGCCGAAGAGGCGCAGGTGCGGCACGAAATGCTGCAAGAGGCCATGAGCTCATTGAACGAGCGTGAGCAACACATTCTCACGGAGCGTCGCCTGACGGAAAAGCCGCAGACTTTGGAAGAGCTTTCCCAAGTCTACGACGTCAGCCGCGAGCGCATCCGACAAATCGAAGTTCGCGCGTTTGAAAAGCTGCAAAAAGCGATGCAACGCATTGCAGGCGAGCGGCTGCTGCCGGGCGTGGCGTAAGCCGATATATTTAGACTACAGAAGGGTCGGGTTCGTTCACGGACTCGGCCCTTTTTCTTGTCGTCGTCTCTATGGCCTTGCGGGTTTCCACCACACTATTTGCGTCAACGGTGCGCGTTTCGGTCGTAAGCGTACGGGTAATCATCCCCGTCAGACGGTCTATTTCGAACTCGACGGTAAACTCACCAGAGAATTGATGGTTTTCGAGCCGCGCCAGAGCTTCTTCATCCGAGACCTTTTCGCCGTTCAATTCAGATAGGACTTTGATTGTCTGCGCCGCTTTATCCCTGAGAAACCCCTTCTTGATTTCACCGGTGCCAAAGAACGCATGATCCCCTCCTGTAGTGGTAAGGATTGCCGATCCGGCGTTGTCGGGCATGACATATTCGGCACCGGGTGAAATGTCGGCCGCCCCAAGGTCAACGTCTTTTACCAAATCTAGCGCGACCTGAGGGTCGCAATCAATCTGGAATACACTCCACGTGAAGTAGTAACTCCCGCATGCGTCGCGCGTAAGCTCGACCGCTTCGAGAAACTTCTCCAGCCGCGCGATCATCTCATCTTCGTTCACAATGGTCGGCGCGCCTTTTCCGCACTGGCGAACGCGAACAGGGAGCTTCCAAGCTGCCAAGGGACGAGTCTTGCCGGGAGGGTCAACAGAATCGAAGGATTTCTCTACACAGCCCTCGGGACCTCGATGCACGGTTTCGATCCAAGCACTGCTACCACTACTCGATCCACTTGAACCGTTGTCACTTTCTGACTGTGTCGCGTAAGACTGAAGTATTTCGTACTTTTCGGTCGCCGTGACTGGTTCGGAAATACTGGAAAAAAGTACGACAAAAAGTGCAACTGCGATCCGCATCGCATCATCCAGCCCCAGCCAGATCCAGCACCACCGCAATCATCGCGCGGGTGCCTAGCGTCACGCTTTCGCGCGGCGCGATTTTGAACAGGGGCGAATGGTGCGAGGGCACGCGCGGGCCGCCGGCTTCCTCGGCCTCAAACGCCTCGGGCGGAGTGCCACCGACCGCAAAGTAGTATCCCGGTACGCCCAGTTCTTCGGCGACAAAATAGGCGAAGTCCTCTGCGCCCATGCCCTTTTGCTCGAAGGTCTTGAACGCGCGCTCGCCCAGATCGCGCTTCATCACGTTGTTCAGGCGCCGCGCCAATTCGGGATCGTTGTAAGTCACAGGTGTGCCTTCGATCACCTCGACCTTCACAGGCAAATCCTCGGGTAGGCCATGCGCCTTGCCAACATTGACAGCGACCCGGTCGATCGCCGCCAAAAGCTGCGCGCGCACCTTTTCGTCGTTGGATCGCACCGTCAACTGCAGGCGCGCCTCGTCCGAAATGATGTTATGCTTCGAGCCCGCCTGAAACGATCCGACGGTGATGACCGCCGGCGACAAGGGCATAATTTCGCGGCTCACGATCGATTGCAGCGCCGTCACGATCTGGCTGGCGATATAGACCGGATCACGGCCCATATGCGGACTGGCTCCATGCGCCCCGATCCCGGGCACGGTGATATCTACCGAATCCGAACTGGAATATTGGATCCCTTCGGCAGCGGAAACGAGGCCCGTTTCCATAACCGAGGTGACATGGAAGGCGAGCGCGTAATCGGGTTTGCCAAAGCGCTCATAAAGCCCATCGGCGAGCATCGCCTTAGCGCCGCCCACGCGCTCTTCGGCAGGCTGTACAATAAACATGAGCGTTCCCGACCATTTGTCCTTCATCGCCATAAGCTGGCGCGCGGTGCCCACCATCGAGGTGATGTGCACGTCGTGCCCGCAGGCGTGCATCACCGGGTATTCTTTGCCGTCCTGTCCCACCTGGGTAACGACCGAGGCGTAGTCGAGGCCCGACTTTTCTTCGACGGGAAGCCCGTCCATATCCGCGCGGAGCAGGATCAGTGGGCCATCTCCATTTCTGACCATCCCAACCACGCCCGTGCCGCCGACATTCTCGGTCACTTCCAGCCCGGTGGCGCGCAACTCCTGCGCCATGCGCGCGGCGGTCTTGTTCTCCAAGAACGAAAGCTCCGGGTTCTGGTGAAAGTGCACAAACAGCGGCCCAAGATAGCTGTCATAATCCGCTTCAACCGACGCCGCGATTTCTTCCATGTTCGCGAACGCGGGCGCGGCCAGCGACGCGGCGACGATCGCGATGGAAGCGGCGGCGGTGCGAAGGATACGCATGGATTTGTCCCCAGTGGTCTTTGTTTCGCGCAACGAAGCACGCCGTCGGCTCGCGCGCAAGCCCGCCTTGATTGCTCTTGGCCAACACGGTCCCTAGATCGGCATGCATGCAACGCCTTGGCACGTTCCTTCTGCGCCTGATCGCTCAGGTTATCCTCTGGTTCATCGGGCTAAGCTTGGCCTTGGTGATCCTGTTTGCCTTTGCCCCGATCCCCGTCACCGCGACCATGCTTATGGATGAAAACGGCGCGACCCGCGATTGGGAGCCGCTCGAAAGCGTTGATCCCAATCTGGTCGCCGCGGTGATTGCAGCGGAGGACGCCCGGTTTTGCGAACATGGTGGTTTCGACACCGAGGCAATTCTTAAAGCGGCGCAAGAGAACGCGAAGGGCGGTCGTGTGCGCGGCGGATCGACCATTACGCAGCAAACCGCCAAGAACGTCTTCCTCTGGCAGAATGGCGGTTACGGGCGAAAAGCGCTCGAAGCGTGGTTTGCGTTCTGGATCGAAAAAGTGTGGGGCAAGCGGCGCATTATGGAGGTGTATCTCAACGTTGCTGAAACGGGCATCGGCACCTACGGCGCCACCGCTGGTGCCGAGCGCTATTTTGATAAATCGGCGGCGCGTCTGACGCCCTCAGAGGCGGCGCGCATGGCGGCTGCCCTCCCCCAACCCAAGAAACGCAGCGTTCGCAATCCGACCGGCTGGCTTGCCGGGCACGGCCAGCGCATTGAGCGCGATACAGTCGATGTTCAGAGTCAGGGTTTGGACGATTGTGTGTATCGATAAGGGTTTGCGTGCCCATGATGATGCATCGCCATTGACGAACGCGGCCCCTATCGGCATTTGCGCTTGGCTATGGGGAGTTACCTTCCACCCGCGCAGCGCGGCAGCGTGATGGGCCTGATCGCATGAGCGGTCCGGCCCCTTCGCCCGATACAAACGACGCCGCGTCTCAGGCCCGTGAAGCCTTGCGAGCGGCCATGATACGGCTCGCTGAAGGTGAAAGCGCCGCTTTAGAAGAGATATACTCCGCGACGCGCGTGAAACTGTTCGGAATTTGCTTTCGTATCTTAGGCGATAGAAAGGAAGCGGAAGACGCCTTGCAAGACGTCTATGTAAATCTTTGGCAACGCGCGGATCGTTACGATCCGGAGCGCGCAAGCCCGATCAGTTGGCTCGCCACGTTCGCGCGCAACCGCGCGATCGATCGCTTGCGCACGGGGAAAGTGCGCTCGGGCGCTGTTCC
>JBCCKJ010000183.1:0-5572 GCA_039027455.1 Pseudomonadota bacterium
CCTGCGTTCCTACATGCTCTCGATCTACAATTACATGGGCTCCGCGGTCCTCCTGACCGGTATTGTCGCGCTCGCTTCGGCGATGAGCGGCCTTACGCTCGCCATCGCAGGAACCCCATTGTTCTGGGTGGTCGCGCTTGCGCCGCTCGGCTTTATTCTGGCGATCAATTTCGGCCTCAACAAAATGAGCAAGGGCACCCTAAATGTCCTGTTCTGGTCGTTCGCTGTGGTGTTCGGTATTTCGATGTCGACGATTTTCCTGACTTACACGGGTGAATCGATCGCGCTCACTTTCTTTGCGACCGCTGGCGCGTTCGCGGGACTTAGCCTGTTCGGCTATACCACGAAGAAAGATCTCTCGGGCTTCGGCTCGTTCCTGATTATGGGCTTGATCGGCATCATTATCGCCACGGTGCTCAACTTCTTCCTGCAGTCGGGAACCTTGGCCTTTGTGATTAGCGTTTTGGGCGTCCTGATCTTTGCCGGTCTCACTGCATACGACACGCAGCGCTTGAAGCAGCAATACGCGTATCTACGTGGAACCGAGTATATCGGCAAAGCCGTGATCTTGGGCGCGCTGTCGCTCTATCTCGATTTTGTGAACATGTTCATGTTCCTCCTTCAATTCCTCGGCAGCCGAGAGTGATTTGGGAGGGTCAGGCGGTCCTTGCTCGCCTCGACCAGATGCGGATCGGTTGATCTGTGCAGAGTTTGCGCCCGAGGGCCCAGTAGGGCTTCTCGGGCGCTTTCTTTGTGTGGGTATCTGGGTATTCCTAGTGGCTCAGACGGTCGCTTCAGCCTCGCTTACCCTGTAAGGCTGACGAAAGCACAACACAGACGAGAGAGGCTCCCACCCTGATGGAAGCAAAGAGGAATGGGCTAGCGAGCCTGCAAAAGGAAACCTTACCGAAAACGCAGCACGCCGCTTTAAAGGCCATGGTGGTGAGCGTGGGTTTAGCCACTGTTGCGGCCTGCGCAGCACCGCTTCCTCCACCTCCGCCTCCCCCTCCGCCGCCGCCTCCAGCACCCAAAGTCGAAGCGGTGCCCTACCGTCCGCTGCCTCCGGGAGGAGCGGCGTACTTCATGGAAGTTCCCGCCCGAACGCCAGCGGGCAAACGGCTAACCGTCAACCGCGATCTCACTGATGATGAACGCGTCTGGCACTTCCGCTCAGCGTGGAACGTAGCCGCGCTTAATTGTCTGGCCGATGCGGATGCCCCCATTCTCGAGGGATATCGGGGCTATATTCTTGATAATCAGCGCACGCTTAAGCGGATCAATGATCGCGTCGAACAGGAGTATCGCAAACGCGAACGCAGCCGCCGGGGCGCTCTCTTAGCTCGCGAAAAGCATATGACGCGGGTCTACAACTTCTTCGCGCTTCCCTCGGCACGGGGCGATTTCTGTCCGACGATGCGCGACGTGGCGATTGAATACATGGCGACCAAGCCTGACGACCCAGCCGAGTTTGCCCTCTCGAATTTTGACCGCATCGAAGTGCCGTTCGATCAGTTCTTTACGCAATACGAATCCTACCAGCGCCTTTCCGCCCAATGGGACGCACAGTACGGGACGCAGTACGGGGCTTCTCAGCCCGGCTGGGTGGCCGTTCAACGGGCGCGCGCCAATGGGGTTCAAATCCCTTCGGCGGAGGACGATGACCTGACAGACACTCTGTCAAATCCAGGCCAGATTGCGGTTGGGAGTGTGACCGATCCCGCAACAGGGGCCGAAGTTCCGGTGGTTCCTGTGCAGGAGGGTGTTGTTTCTCAGCCCGTGGTTGAGCCAATTCCTACCGATCCCCCAGACAAGAGCGGCAGCGGCTGAGGCGTTGCGCCTATATTGAGGAATGCGGGGCTGTCGGCTGTTTTGGCCGCTTGTCAGCCTGTTATTCCCGCGCTAAGGCGCGCGGCCTGATCGGAAATAAGCCGGTCATCGAAGGTTACTGGAACGGGGCCGTAGCTCAGTTGGGAGAGCGCGTCGTTCGCAATGACGAGGTCAGCGGTTCGATTCCGCTCGGCTCCACCAGTTTCACTTGCTTCCCACTAGTTCGCGCTTTAACCGCTTGGCCACGCATCGGTAACGGGAATGCGGTGGGCTTTTCGAGGAAAGCGAATCCGCAGCTGTCCCTGCAACTGTGAGCGGTGAGTATGTGTCTTGCGCGGATCGTTGCGATCCGTAGCCACTGGAGCAGAAAAGCTCTGGGAAGGTGAGAGCCACAAGCGTTGACCCGCAAGCCAGGAGACCGACCGGCGCGGGTCGCTTGTTGCCCCTCTCAGGGATTGGAGAGGCGCGAAGGAACTTCGTTTCGAGCGACGACTTGAGTTGGCCGTGTGGGCGCGCAGCCTTCGCGGTCTGTTTGATGTGCGTTCGAAAAGGAAATTCGAAGCTATGAAAAGTGTACAAAAGTTGAGCGGCGCCGCGCCGTACGCTCTTGCTCTTTCACTATGTTGGACCGGGCCAGCCCTGGCGCAGAACGAAACGAACGAAGAGAATCCCATTATTGTGACGGCGAGCCGCGCTTCGGGCGTATCTGTGGAAGACTTCACAGGGTCTGTGACAGTCATTTCGGCTGAACAGATCGAGCAGCGCCAGATCCGCAATATCGAAGACGCGCTGCGCGATGTGCCTGGTATCGCTGTGTCAAGCGTTCCCGGGCAAACGCAAATCCGGCTCAGAGGGACCGAGGCGAACCATGTCCTCGTCCTCGTGGACGGGATCGAAGTGTCCGATCCAGGCAGCGGCGAATACGATATCGGGACGCTCCAAGCCGAGATCGGCTCCAGCCTCGAAGTTCTGCGCGGCCCGCAGTCGGCGCTTTATGGAAACGACGCGCTAGCCGGTGTCGTCGCCTATAACACCGCCAGCGGTGCCGATCGTCAGGGATTTGGCGCGTTCCTAGAGGGCGGGCTCAACAACACCGTCAACGGGTCGGCGCGCTATGGCGCGAACGGCGATGGCTGGGAAGCCGCGCTTTCGGCCACCATCGTTAGCACCGACGGGGAGCCCAACACCCGGCCCGAGGGCGGCGGTAGACGCGATCTAGGGCGCGACAGTTACACCCTTTCCGGCAAAGGTTCCGTCGAAGTAGCTCCGGGCTTCACCCTTCGCGCGGTGGGCCGCTATGTCCTGACCGAAGGCGATTTTAACGATCAGGACTTTGGCTTTGGCAGCCCCACCGTTGGCCTCGTGATCGATAGTCCGGGAACGAGCTTTGAGAATGAGGCGATTTCTGGCCTGATCGGCGCGCGCTTGGAGACACTGGGCGGCGATTGGACGCACGATCTTTCCGCGCAATACACTGATGCGAGCCGCGAAACCGAGGCACCAATAGGCTTTCCTAGTTCAACCGAAAGCGATCGTTTTAAAGCCTCCTACATCAGCGCGTACAATTTTGGCGGGACGGATCACAACCTGACCTTCGCGGCCGATTACGAGCTGGAAGGCTTCAACAACGTTTTCACCTTCAACGACGGCAACGACGTCGAGAATATCGGCTTTGTTGGCGAGTATCGCTATTCCGGTGATCGGTTCGATTTCTCAGGGGCAGTGCGCCAGGATATTAACGATCTGTTCCAAGACACGACCACGTTCCGCGTGGGCGCAGGCTACAGAGTGGGTGACAGCACGCGCTTTCGTGCAGCGGCTGGGACAGGCGTGAAAAACCCGACGCTCAATGAGCTATTCGGCTTCTTCGATGGCGCTTTCCTTGGAAATCCTGACCTTCAACCCGAGGAGTCCACCAGCTGGGAAGTGGGCATTGACCAAACCTTCGCTGACGGTAACGTGACGCTCTCGGCGACCTATTTTAACGCGGAGCTCGAGAACGAGATTTTCTCCGTGTTCGATCCAGTTACCTTTGTTGCGTCGCCTGCCAACCGTACGACTGACAGCACACAACAGGGTGTTGAACTGGCGATTGCCGCCAATCTTGGATCAGGCTTTACGTTCAATGGGGCGTACGCTTTCACAGACGCGGAAGAAGACGGGATCGAGGAAATTCGACGCCCCGATCACATCGCCAGCGCGGTGTTAAACTGGACAGACACCAGCGACCGCGTGTCGATCAACGTGGCCGCGCGCTATAATGGAGAAGCGTTGGACAGCGACTTTACGACCGGAGCCTTTCCTGCACCTGTGGCGGAGCTGGACGCTTACACGCTGGTCAATATCAACGCGCGCTACAAAGTGACGCCAAGCATCAGCGTGTTTGGCCGGGTCGAAAATCTGCTCGATGAGCCTTACGAACCTGTGCTGACCTTCGTCGCGCCGGGCACAAACGCGCTCATCGGTGTAGAGGCGCGTTTCTAAGACCCCTCGCAATCTGACGGGGAAATGCATAGGGGAAGCCCATGCATTTCCTCGATCAGGCCAAAATCTATCTGAAATCGGGTGCGGGCGGCCCGGGTGCGGTCTCGTTCCGGCGCGAGAAATACATCGAATATGGCGGCCCCGACGGCGGCAATGGCGGCAAGGGTGGCGATATCATCTTTGAGGCAGTTCAGGGCCTCAATACTCTGATCGACTTCAGATACGCACAACACTTCAAAGCGAAGCGCGGCAATCACGGGCAGGGCAAAGACCGGACCGGCGCGGGCGCGGACGATTTGGTAATTGAAGTACCCTTGGGCACGCAGGTCTTATCCGATGATAAGGAAGAGATTCTCGCCGACTTTACCGAAGTCGGCCAGCGTATCGTTTTCCTTGAAGGCGGGCAGGGTGGACGTGGCAACGCGTCTTATAAGTCGGCCACCAACCGCGCCCCGCGCCAGCATCAACCCGGCGAGCCGGGCGAAGAAATGTGGGTTTGGCTGCGGCTCAAACTGCTCGCCGACGTGGGGCTTGTGGGCCTTCCCAACGCGGGGAAATCCACGTTCATCAACGCGGTTTCCAACGCACAGGCGAAAGTGGGGCATTACGCCTTCACAACGCTAATCCCCAAACTCGGGGTTGTGCGCCATAAGGGCCGCGAATTCGTGCTGGCGGACATTCCCGGCCTGATTGAGGGCGCGGCGGATGGAGCGGGTATTGGAGACCGGTTCCTTGGCCATATCGAACGCTGCCGTGTGCTAATCCATCTGATTGATATCGCCGGGGAGGATCCCGCTGAAGCAATGCGCATCGTCGAAGAGGAGTTGAGCGCCTACGGTGAGGGACTGGACAATAAACCGCGCCTCGTTGCGCTTAATAAACTCGATCTGGCCGATGCGGAATTGGGCGCGGCTTTTGCCGATGAACTCATCGCAGGCGGCGCGGCCCAAGTCTTCAACGTGTCAGGCGCGACGGGCGAGGGGATAGACGCGTTGCTCGACGCGGTGCTCGGCTATCTACCGGATCGCACAGCAACTGAAACCAAAACGGTCGAAGTCGAGGACGTGAGTGATTTTGGCGACGAAGAGGGCCCGGGCGAATGGTCGCCGATCTAGGGGCGCTGCTCGATCCCGCCCAGACCCCGCGGCTGGTCATAAAAATCGGATCGGCGCTTCTTGTAGAGGGCGGCGCTGCGCGCCGCGCGTGGCTGACCTCGTTTGTTGAGGATATTCAGGCGGTCCGCGCGAAGGGCATACAGATC
>JBCCKJ010000184.1:0-5549 GCA_039027455.1 Pseudomonadota bacterium
CGTGTCCTCAGCATTTTGAGCCGCGCCAGCGCTGTCATCGCGGAAGGCGAGGTTTCGCAACTGACCGCGCAAAGGCAAATCGAAACCAGCGAAGAGCGCTATCTGCACATTATCGGCGCTAAGACCGCGGCCTTGTTCGCCGCCGCGAGCCAGATCAGCGCGGTCGTCGCCGAGTGCAGCGAAGAACACGAACGCGCTTTGGAAGACTTTGGCCGCAACCTTGGCGTCGCCTTCCAGCTGGTTGATGACGCGATCGACTACGACTCCGACGCGGCGGAAATGGGCAAAGACCAAGGCGATGATTTTCGCGAGGGCAAAATGACGTTGCCCGTGATCCTGGCGCACGCGCGCGGCGATGAGAAAGAGCGCAAATTCTGGAAAGACGCGATCCTGGGTCACCGCAGTTCGGACGAAGACCTCGCGGAAGCGGTGGCCTTGATCCAGAAATACAACGCCGTCGAAGACACGCGTGAACGCGCGCGTCATTTTGCCCAGCGCGCGATCGACGCCATTTCGATCTTCCCCGATGGCAAAGCGCGCCAAGCTATGGCGGAAGCCGCGCAGTTTGCGGTCGCGCGCGGCTACTGAGCGCGCTAACCGGTCTGGCGTGAGCGCCGACCTTCCCATCAACGCCGTCCTGCTCGAAATTCAGCGCGCGCTGAATGGGACGGGGGCGGCTGTGCTGATCGCTCCGCCCGGCGCGGGTAAGACCACAGCCGTGGCTCCGGCCTTGCTGTCTGAGAATTGGTGCACCGGAGAGATCATTCTTACATCTCCGCGCCGGGTGACCGCCCGCGCCGCAGCCGAACGCATTGCCCAAACCTTGGGTGAAAAGCTCGGGGAAACGGTTGGGTATCAGACCCGCATGGACAGCAAGGTCTCTAAGCGCACGCGCATCCGGATCGTCACTGAAGCCATCCTTGTAAACCAGATGGTCGCCGATCCCGAATTGCCCGGTGTGTCCGCGATCCTGTTTGACGAAGCGCACGAGCGGCATCTGGACAGCGATCTGGGCCTCGCGCTCGCCTTGGAAACGCGCGCGGTGTTGCGCGAGGATCTGCGGGTGCTTGTGATGTCGGCGACGATCGATGGCGCGCGCTTTAGCCGTCTTCTGGGCGAGGACTGCCCGGTTATCGAGAGCGAAGGGCGCAGCTTTCCGCTGCAAATCAAATGGCTTGGCGCGAATCCTTCGAAGTCTATCGAGGATCAGACCGTTGAAGGTGTGGCGCGGGCCTGGAAGGAGGAGCACGGCGATCTTCTCGTGTTCTTGCCCGGTGTTCGAGAGATTGAGCGCGTGCGGGAGCGACTTGAACAGCGCTTTCCCACTGCACCCATTCTGCCGTTGCACGGTCAAATTGAACCCGCTGGCCAGCGCGCGGCGATTCGCCGTGATCCCGATGGGCGCCGCCGGATCGTTCTGGCGACCGCCATTGCGGAAACGTCTTTGACCCTCGATGGAGTGTCGTGTGTGATCGACAGCGGCCTCGCGCGGTTCGCCGAATTCGACCGGGCGGCTGGCACAACGCGGCTTGTCACGCGCCGCGCCAGTCAGGCGGCGGCGGCTCAAAGGGCGGGGCGGGCGGCTCGCCAAGGGCCGGGAAAAGCCTACCGCTTGTGGGAGGAAGCCGGACACACTGGCCGACGGGAGTTTGCGCCACCTGAGATTGAGACGGCTGATCTTTCGAGCCTCGTGCTGAAGCTGGCCTGTTGGGGCGCAAGCGACCCAACCGACTTACCTTGGCTCGATAAACCGCCCATGCCTTCGATCGAGGCGGCGCAATCAAACTTGCAGTCGATCGGCGCGCTTGATGACGACATGCGAGTAACGCCGCTTGGAAAAGCAATAGCGAATTTGCCCATGGCTCCGCATGAAGCGGCGGCTCTGCTCTTTGGGGCGCAAGGCGGCGTGGCTCTGGAAACGGCGCAACTGATACTGTTGCTCCAGGAACGCGGGCTTGGCGGGCGAAGCGAGGATCTGGCTCAAAGGCTTTCGCGGTGGCGCAGCGATACGTCTTCCCGAGCCAAAACGGCGCGGGGGATAGCGCTTGGCTGGGCGGAGAGGGCCGACAAAACCAAGCTAGATATTGATGGTGCGGTGAACACTCCGGAAGAAGCGCTGGCTTTGGCGCGACCCGCCTTTGTGGCTCGACGGCGCGATCCGAACGGAGAGCACTGGATCAGCGCAGGTGGTCGCGGATTTACGCTTGATCCAGCATCCTTACTGGCTCGGGCGGAGTGGATCGTCATTGGCGATGCGCAAGGCGCGGCGCGGTCCGCTCGGATCACTGGAGGCGTTGAGTTAGGTGCGGATCAGGTTGAGCGGCTTTTTGCCTCGGAGCTGGAAGAACGTTCCACGGCGCGCTGGAACGAGGAAAAGAAGCGTGTGGAGGCTCGGCGTGAAAGACGCCTTGGCGCCATCAGTCTATCGAGCGCACCCGAACCAAATCCTGATCCGCAGTTGGTCCTCGACACGCTGTTGGCGAAGGCGCGCGAGCGAATTTGCGACCTTTTCCCCGCAGGCTTTCTGGCACGCGCGCGTTATGCAGGTGTCGAGGCGCTGGATAGTAACCAGCTGGCCGAAACCGCTGATCTTTGGCTCGCTCCCCTCTTGGAGGACCGGCGTGATCTCGATCTCAGCCCGCAGCGCGTTGTTGAAGCCGCGCTCGCCCCGCTCGAGTGGTCCGTCCGTCAAGAATTGGACGAGTGCGCTCCAAGGCAATTCGTCTCTCCCGCCGATACAAACCACGCGATAGACTACACTGGCGATGACGCGCCCAGTGTAGAGGTGCGCGTGCAGGCGCTCTTTGGCCTCGATCAACATCCGATGGTTGGCCGTAACCCTCTATTACTAAAACTGACCAGCCCCGCGGGACGGCCTATCCAATCCACGCGCGATCTTCCCGGCTTCTGGAGGGGATCGTGGGCAGATGTCGCCAAGGATATGAAAGGCCGATATCCCAAGCACCGATGGCCCGAGCAGCCGTGGCTGGAAAAGCCAAGCCTAAAGACCAAAAACGCCTTCAATCGCCAATAATATTGGATTAATAGAACAGCCATGGGATTAGATGGTGCGCGACAGCGGACCGCAAGGCCGACCGGCCGCCCGCAGCGATGCGATCTTGGATCGCAACAAGCGAGGAAAACAAAGAAGTGCCAGCACGTATCTATCAAACCCCCAAAAGCGCGATGCAATCGGGTAAGGCGAAGACCGACACGTGGGTGCTCGAATTCGAACAATCCGAAGCGCGCAAGGCCGATCCGCTGATGGGGTGGACCGGCAGCGGCGATACGCAAAGCCAAGTCAGACTCAACTTTTCGACTAAGGAAGCCGCCAAAGCCTACGCTGAAAAATATGGTATTCCTGCGCGGGTGCACGCAACGCCGACGAAAGCGCTCAAGCTGCAAGCCTACGCCGACAATTTTCGGTAATTGATTTTTAGCGATCAGCTCGCCATATGCGCCTTCGGGAGTCGGGTGGACGTTTGCGTTCGCTCACCGGGTCAGGTCCGGAAGGAAGCAGCCCAGGTGAATTGCGGCGGGTCGCTCGGCTCCTTAGTTTTCCCAATCAGCGCGATGACAAATGGCTCACCAACGCCTAGCCTAGGCCGGTGACTGATTCCGATCCCAATCTGCCAGAGACCGAAGAAGAAGCGGCACCCAGCGCCGCCGAGTTGGAAGCCGCTGGTCAGAACTCTATGTTCGGCGGCGATATGGGCGAGTCGCCCCCGTATCCGGTAAGCGAGCCTCCACCGACGCCCGAACAACCAGCCATTAGTCAAGTGCAAGCTGAAGAGGGCGCGCAGCCTTACCGCGTCTTGGCGCGCAAGTATCGTCCTCAAACTTTCTCCGAACTGATCGGACAAGAGCCAATGGTTCGCACCTTGGCCAATGCGATCGAGCGAGACCGGTTGGCGCACGCATTCTTGATGACGGGGGTGCGCGGGGTCGGCAAGACATCGACCGCCCGTCTCATCGCCAAGGCTCTCAACTGCATCGGTCCCGACGGACATGGCGGGCCGACCATTGACCCGTGCGGCGTGTGCGAGAACTGTGTGGCGATCGCCGAGGGCCGTCATATCGACGTGATCGAAATGGACGCAGCGTCCAACACCGGCGTGGACGATGTGCGCGAGATTATCGAAGCGGTGCGGTACGCCGCCGTCTCGGCCCGCTATAAGATCTACATTATCGATGAAGTCCACATGCTGTCGCGCAACGCGTTCAACGCGTTGCTTAAGACGCTCGAAGAACCACCGGCGCACGTAAAATTCCTTTTTGCCACCACCGAAGTCGAAAAGCTTCCAGTAACAGTGCTCAGCCGCACCCAGCGCTTCGATCTACGCCGTATACCGGCAAACCTTTTGGCCGAGCATTACGGTCACGTGTGCCAGCTTGAAGGGGTGGAGGCGGAAGAAGAGGCGCTGCGTATCATTGCGAGCGCTGCCGAAGGGTCTGCGCGCGATGGCCTCTCGATCCTCGATCAAGCGATTGCTCATGCCGACCTAGAAACCGACGGGAAAGTCAGCGCTGAACGCGTGCGCGACATGCTCGGCCTTGCGGACAAGGGGGCGCAGCGAAAGGTGCTCGAAAACCTTTTGCAAGCCGATGCGAAGGCTCTTCTGCATAGCGTTAACGAGCAATACGCGTTGGGTGTTGAACCACTCGCGCTCATGCGCGCCATTATGGATCTCGTTCACAAGGTGACTGTCGCACAAGTCTCCGGGGCAGAGCCCGACGCGCCAAGCGAAGAAGAGCGCGCAGCTCTGGCGGATTTCGCTTCAAGATTGACGGCTGGGCAACTCCATCGCTTGTGGCAATTGCTCTTGAAGGGGCACGAGGAAGTGCGGGTGGCTCCCGATCCGTTGGTCTCGCTGCAGATGGCGCTCCTACGCGCGCTGCACGCTGCCGATATGCCCGATCCGGGCAAGCTTGCTCGCCGACTGGATGAAATTGCTTCCGGTGCTGCAGCGCCGCCTGCTGGCGGAACCTCAAGCCCAGTCCACGCTGCTGGTGTCGACGCTTCGATGGCGCCGACGCCGCACCAAAGTCTAGACTGGGCTCAACTGGTCGATGAGGTTGATGGTTCGGGCCACATGCACGTGGCTGAAATGATGCGGTCGCGTATGCGCGTGATCGATCTTGGTCCAGAACGCTTGATCTTTGAACAGGCGGACAGTTTTCCCGATGATCCCGGCCCGGAAGTGAAGGAAGTTCTGCTCAAACTGACGGGCAAGCGCTGGCAGGTCGAAAAAGGGCAGGGCGACGCGCAGCCAAGTTTGCGTGAGCGGGCCGAGGCCGACGCCAAAGCGGAGCGCGACGCAACATTGTCCGACCCGCTGGTGAAAGCCGCGTTTGACGCTTTTCCTGGCGCAGAACTGATTGAGACCCCATCTGAAGCTGAAGGGGCACCCGAGCCGCGTTCGGCCTCGGGTGCCCCATGGAACTAAACGAAGGAACACCAGGCCGATGAAGAGCATGGAAGAGATGATGGCGGCGGCGCAGCAAGCGGCGGAAACCATTCAGAACCAGATGAACGACATGCAGGTCAA
>JBCCKJ010000185.1:0-5530 GCA_039027455.1 Pseudomonadota bacterium
AATCGATCCCGACACCTCTTGGAAACGCATCCGATCTCCCGGGCGCAATCCGCAAGTTCTTGGACGTCTCAAGGCTCTAGCTGCGTGGCGCGAGGGGGAAGCGCAGCATAAGAACATCCCTCGTGGACGCATCATGCGCGATGAAACTCTTGCCGACATCGCCAGCCATCCGCCCAAGAAGCAGGGCGATCTTGCGAAGGTACGCGGCCTTTCTGCGGCTTGGAAAGACAACGATATCGGCAAGCGTATGATGAAGATCATCGCCGACGCCGAACCGCTTTCGAAGGCTGAAATGCCTGAAAAGATGAAGCGCGGCGCACCGCTGGGCAAAGAGGGCGCGCTTGTTGCTGACCTTCTGAAACTGTTGCTTAAAATTCGCGCAAGAGAGATCGACGTAGCGGCGCGTCTGCTCACTCGGGCCGACGAGATGGAAGCGCTCGCGGCGGGGGTGCGCGATCTTAAGGTGCTTCAGGGCTGGCGCTACGACGTATTTGGCAAGGACGCCCTCGAGTTGGTCGAAGGAAAGCTCGCCTTCGCCGTGCAGAACGGCAAGCTCGCCATGACACACATTGATGATATGCAAGCGAGTATGGAAGATGCGCTGGCGGCGGAGTAAGGGGCGCGCATGAGCACTTACCTCCCCACTATCAAACAGTTGCAATATCTCGTAGCGCTGCACGAGACCAAGCATTTTGGCCGTGCGGCCGACGCCAGCTTTGTGTCACAGTCAACACTTTCAGCCGGCATTCGCGAGTTGGAATCGCTGCTGGGCGTAACCTTGGTTGAACGCTCGCGCCGCGTGGTCCGCTTCACATCTTTGGGCGAGCAAGTCGTGGCCAAAGCGAACAGACTTCTGCGCGAAGCGGAAGAGCTTTCCGACCTGGTGCAGGCTGCGGGCAAGCCATTGTCTGGACAGCTTCGAATGAGCGTTATCCCAACAATAGCGCCCTTTGTTCTGCCGCGCCTACTGCCCCGCTTGCGCACCGAACGTCCTGATCTGCAATTGATGCTGCGAGAGGAAACAAGCCAGGACGCGATTGAGAGCCTGCAACATGGGCGCAGCGATTGCGTGCTGCTCGCCCTACCCTTCGACACCGGCGATGTGGAATTCGAGCATATTGACGATGATCGACTGTTCGTCGCGTTTCCAAAAGATGATCCGCGCGACCCTCCAGCCACCATTGCACCAGACGCTATTGACCAAGGCCGCCTTCTGTTGCTGGAAGATGGGCATTGCTTGCGGGATCACGCTCTAGCGGCCTGCAACCGATCCGAACTGCGCGCTAGCGCGAGCATGATCGGCACTAGCCTCCACACCCTCGTTCAGATGGTCGACAACGATCTGGGTTTGACCATGCTTCCCGAGATGGCCGTTGAGGCGGGAATACTCAGTGGCACCGAAGTAGTCGCACGGCCTGTCGAGAGCGAGAACGCCAAACGCGAGATCGTTTTGGCGTGGCGACGCAACTCTCCGCGAGAGGCTGACTTTCGACTGCTAGCCGAAGAGCTGCGCGCGGGTTGAGGTGGTGCGAAGCCATCTGCCGCCGGATGTTGACTCGTACTTAAACGACTTCGTCGACCGGATAGGAGCAATCCTCGGAGATCGCCTCATTGGGTTGTACCTGCATGGCTCGGCGGTACAATCGGACTTCCAACCTGGGCGGAGCGACATCGATGTATTGGGATTGGTCTCTGGCAAGCTAAACGATCCTGATCGCGAACATCTGACTGATAGTCTTAGTCACAAGTCTCTTCCCGTTCCCGCTCGTGGACTGGAGTTTCTCCTTTGCACGGCCGAAAGCGCCCGTAATCCGGTTTTCGCGTTTCCCTATGAGTATGCTCTTTCAACAGGCGTTGAATGGGGGACGGTCTGGGAGCCGAGCGGCTGCACGAGCGACACGCTCGTTCATGCACTTGTTTGCCAGCAGTCTGGGCGCGCTTTGTTTGGACCGCCTTCCGAGCAAACTTTCGGGCCAATCTCGCGAGATCTTCTGCAAAAAGCGCTTATCGCAGAGCTGGAATGGCATATTCGAGAGCTGCCAAAGCAGACGGACCACCTTCTGCCGGCGAACGCGATCCTCAACGCGGCGCGGTCAGTTTACGCATCGCAGACCGGGCACATAATCTCCAAAAGCGAGGGAGCTCGACTTTGGTTAAAAGATCATCCGTCAGACCAGCTGGTCCTTGGCGCGCTATCGTTTCGGCGCGGCGAAGGCCTATTGGCACCTAAGACCAGTGAGATCACCAAATTCATCAAAAGGGCCATCGCCTCGGTCGAGCGGGTCGGTGTATGAACGCGGCCAGCAACGGCGCTCTTGCGCCGGGCGCTCGATGCCTGCATTCCTCGCCAGCGAACCGCATCAAGGGGGAATCATGCGCAAGACTATCGCGTTCGGATTGGGTTTAGTTTGCGCCGTCTCGTGCGCTTTGGGCCCCGCCCAACTCTCTGCGCATCCCGCAGGCCACGATGAAACGGTTCTCCCGTGGCAGGAAGCCACTGCTTGGCCCGATCGGATAGTCGTTACGATCGACGGTGATCCGGCGACGACGCTCACTGTGACATGGCGCACCGATAAGAGCGTAGCTCAAACGCGAGCCGAGATTGCGCTTGCGCGGCCTGATGCTCGTTTCGACCTTGAGGCGGTTTCGCTTGAGGCTCAGACCGAACGCCTGAACCTCACAAAGAGCATCGGAGAAGAGCGCATTTTTGATGTCCCGCTCAACGAAGACCTCCCCGAGACACATCATCACACAATCCGGTTTGATAACCTTCAGCCCGATACACTCTACGCGTACCGAGTTCAGGGCGCGGAAGGGAAATGGAGCGAATGGTTCCAGACGCGCACAGCGCCGCGCAGTGGACCAATCCGATTCATCTATTTAGGGGATGCCCAAAACAATCTGGATTCGCATTGGCCGCGCGTGATCCGCGAAGCCTTCCGAACCGCGCCCGATGCCCGCTTTATCCTGCACGCTGGAGATATGGTGAACCGTGGATCGCGCGACCTGGAATGGGCGAACTGGTTCAAGGCGGGCGGGTTCATCCACGGTATGATCCCGGTAGTCGGCGTAACCGGAAACCACGAATACGACTGGTTTCCGTTGCCTGATAACGAGATTGCGAAGCTGCTCTCCATCTTGTGGCGCCCACAATTCCGGTTTCCGCTTGAACCCGATCTTTCGTCGGAGCTGCAGGAAACGGTTTACGCTATACCCTATTCGCCCGACCTCGATATGTTTGTGCTGAATACAAATATTCCCGATCTCTCAGAACAGGTTGAGTGGCTGGATCGCAAGCTCGAAGAAAGCGAAGCCCGCTGGCGCATCGTGACGATGCACCATCCGGTGTTCTCCTCTGGCCGAGGCCGTGACAGCCCTGAACGCAGGGACGCACTGTTGCCTGTTTTGCTCAAACATAAGGTGGATCTGGTCCTCCAAGGGCACGACCATACTTACGCGCGCGGGCAAATCCCTGCTAGCCAAAGCGCGGAGGCGCAGGCCCCAGCGCGTCAGGCCGCGACACAAGGCGAAGAAATCACTAGCATGTTCGTGAACTCCGTCTCCGGGTCGAAAATGTATCCCTTCAACGAAGACGGCTGGGATGCCTACGCGCCGACAGGGGTGAAGCTGGAGCGCAAAGGAGAGAACACCCAGTTCTTCCAGGTCATCACCATTGAGGATGGAAGTCTCGTTTACACCGCCTATACGGCGGACGGCGAGCTCTACGACGGTTTTGAGCTGGAAATGGACGAAGATGGGCGCAAGACGCTTTCCAACACGCCCGATCTTCCAGAAGAGCGCCTCTTCGATAACACGCTGCCGTACACACAACTCAAAGAGTAAAGGTGCGGCCACTTTCGCGAGTTAAAGGAAAAAGGGGGGACGAACCCAAGCGCCCCCCCCTTTTTCTATTGGTCAATTGCGTGGAACCTTACATGCCTTCGACGCTCTTGCTGACCAGCACGTTCACCGCCACGCGACGGTTTTGCGCGCGGCCTTCCACAGTGGAATTGTCAGCCGTCGGATCGGAATCTGCGAAGCCGGAAGGCGCGAGCATGCGGTATGGCTTCCAGCCGCATTGCTGCTGAAGATAGTTCACCACGCGTCCTGCACGCCTTTCGCTGAGCTCCTGATTGATCTCATAGCTACCAGTGGAATCGGTATAGCCAACGACAAGCAGAAGCGCGTTGTCCATAGCATCAGCTTCCTGCGCCGCTTCGCACAGCTCCGTACGCGACGTGGGCGAAAGGCTGTATTTGCCCGTGTCGAAATAGACGTTGGTCGTGCCCTTCACGTTGTACTTGTCGATATCGCCAAAGCGGCCACGAAGCGCTTCGGCAGCTTGCGCGTTGCGCTCGGTCGCCAACTTGTTTTCGCCGATCGCCGCGCCTTGTTGCGCAAACTTCTGCTGCGTCCCGCTTTGGACGATTTGCGCGGTCTTGAGGTCACTGGCTTTGAGGCGAACCTTGCTCGCCACTAGGCCGCTGCCCCATTGCACGGTTTCAACCTTCACGGGGATGCCGTTGAGAAGTTGATCCATGCCAAGTTGATCGCGCGCAAGACCAAGAAAGCCACCGCTGGCCTTGATTTCGGTGCCTTCACCGATTGTGACCATGGAACTGTTGCCATTGGCTTCGGTCACTTCGACCTTGTTTCCCGCGCGCGCCGAGACGAAACCTTCGATCTCAGGGCCAACCGGGAACCCTGAAAGGTCAGCCGGGGGTGAGCCGGTGACCAGCACACCATCGTCGGTAGTTGCTTCATTCGGCAGATCTTGAGCGCCTGCCGGAAGGCTCGCCATAAGGGCAATTGCGCTAATGGCTGTGGTGGCCGCTACAATCCCTCGCATAAATCTTCTCCTTAAATGCGTTTCTTGACCCGCGCCGTTTCCCTCAGGGCACGGGGGACCCTGTTTGTTTTGCGTTTCGACGCTCTTGCTGCTCAAAACTGGGTAAGTGATGAACGGTCAAGGTTTAACGGACTGTCAAGACGACCACTCGAGCCGTGCGAACGTTCAGACGCCTTAATCGGCCATCTAGTCCATGTGTTTGAGGCCTACTCGTAAGTAATCCCACCCTGTAATACAGGTCAGGACAGCCGCGGCCCACAGAGTGGAAAGCCCGACGATATGCATCCAGCTTTCCTCGATAGTCGTGCATTGATCGCCGAGGGTTTGACAGGGTTGGCCATGCAGGGCGCCGCCAGCGATCAGCGCGCCAAGCGAAATCAGCTGAAACGCTGTCTTCCATTTGGCCAGTTTAGACACAGGCACGGAAACCTGAATGCCACCCAAAAACTCGCGCAAGCCCGAGACGGCAATTTCACGCATCAGGATGATTAGCCCAGCAATGACGTGAAAATCACCAACATACGGCCCTCGCAGATACCCTTGCGCGGTCAGCACCAGAATGACCGTTGCGACCATGATCTTGTCGGCTATCGGATCAAGAAAAATGCCCAGCTTAGACACAGTGCCCTGAGCGCGCGCCAAATAGCCATCGAAGAAGTCGGTAATGGCGATCAAGCAATA
>JBCCKJ010000186.1:0-5515 GCA_039027455.1 Pseudomonadota bacterium
CATTGTCGCGCTCACCTTCGTGCTGTTCGCCAAGGGCGTGACGCTGACACTGCCGTTCGCCTATTCGGGCGCAGTCGACGCGATGAGCGAAACCGGCGCGGTCGAGGAAGGCGCGCTGGTCGCTTTCGCCCTAGTAGCCGCTTATGGCCTCGGGCGATTCACGCAGGTCGCCTTCGACAATATCCGCAACATGGCCTTTGAACGGGTCGAGCAGGAAGCTGTCCTCAAGTTGTCGGAGGATGTCTTCCATCGTCTCCACCGGCTTTCGCTACGGTTCCACCTATCGCGCCGGACGGGCGAGGTTACCAAGGTGATCGAGCGCGGGACAAAGAGCATCGGCATGATGCTTTATTTCCTGCTGTTCAACATTGCCCCCACCGCCATTGAACTGATCGCGGTTGGCGTGATCTTCTACTTCAAGTTCGGGATCGAACTGGTCGCGGCGACCACCTTTACGGTTATCGCCTACATCATGATCACGCGCTGGATGACCGAGTGGCGCACCAAACTGCGGCGCGAGATGAACGATCTCGATGGGAAAGCCCTGCATAGGGCCGTGGATTCGCTGCTCAACTTCGAGACGGTCAAATACTTCGGAGCGGAAAGGCGCGAAGAGCAGCGCTATTCCGGCGCGGCGCGCGCTTACGCCGAGGCGGCGATCAAGTCCGAGAGCTCCCTGGGCCTGCTCAACATCGCGCAAAGCGGGATCACCAATCTGCTGATGGCCGGGGCCATGGCCTACACCGTGTGGGGTTGGAGCCGGGGCGTGTTGAGCGTCGGCGATCTGGTGCTGGTGAACACCTTCCTGATGCAGCTCTTCCGCCCGCTTGATCTGTTGGGATGGGTCTACCGCACGATCCGCCAAGGATTGGTCGATATGGCTGAAATGTTCCGCCTGATCGACACGGCCGTAGAGGTTGAAGACGCCGAGGGCGCCCCTCCCCTAGCGATCCGCCAGCCTTCGCTGACTTTCGACAACGTGACCTTTGGTTATGAGCCGGAACGCACCATTCTTCACGGCCTCAGCTTCGAGGTCGCCGCTGGCGAGACGGTGGCCATTGTCGGCCCTTCCGGCGCTGGCAAGAGCACTCTGGGCCGCTTGCTTTTCCGCTTCTACGATCCCCAAAGCGGGCGCATCCTGATCGATGGACAAGACCTTACTCAGGTGCAGCAGGAAAGCGTGCGCGCCGCGATCGGTATCGTTCCGCAGGACAGCGTGCTGTTCAATGACACTCTGGGCTATAACATTGCCTATGGCGCGCCGGAGAACCGCGGCGCCGATAACGGCATTGTCGAACAGGCCGCCCACGACGCAGCCCTGATGCCCTTGATCGAGCGTTTGCCAGATCGCTTTGACACAGCGGTGGGCGAGCGTGGGCTTAAGCTTTCGGGCGGCGAGAAGCAGCGCGTCGCAATCGCGCGCACGCTGGTCAAAAATCCGCCGATCCTATTGCTGGACGAAGCCACAAGCGCGCTCGACACGCGGACCGAACAGGAAATCTTAGGCACGCTGAAGCGGTTGGCGCGCGGGCGCACCACCATCGCTATTGCGCACCGGCTGTCCACTATTGCGGACGCCGACCGGATTCTCGTGCTTGAGGGTGGAAAGCTGGTGGAGGAAGGCACGCACAGCGCGTTGCTCGCGCAGCGCGGGCTCTACGCGGAAATGTGGGCCCGTCAAGCCAGCGAACAGGCGGACGCTGAAAGCGTCGAGGACGCGAGCGAGATTATCTCCGCCGAAGCGGCCGAGTAACCCGGTTGCAAGCTTACTGCGCGGCCATACCCATTGGCGCTTTGCGCAGGTCGACCGATCCCAGTTCAAGCTCTTCGACCGGGATAACTTCCACATCCACGCGCAGCTTTTTTAGCCCTCCTAAAAATTGGTCGGCGTCACCCACGATAACCAGAGAAGCGCGATCCGCCGCCACATATTTGCGCGCTATAGCGGCCGCTTGTTCCGGAGAGATATTAGCCAGACGATCTGCGATCTCGAACGCTTCCTTAATCTCGATCCCCCGCAGCATCAGGTTCGCCACCTGCCCGTTAAAGCCGGCTGTCGTTTCCAAGCTGCGTGTAATCGCGCCCGAAAGGAACAGGCGGCGCTTTTGAAGGTCGGGCTCATCCAGCGGCTGATCGGCCAACAGCTGAAACTGATCGAAGAACACCTTGGCGACTTCATCGGCGGTTTCGTTCTTGGTCTGCGCGCGCGCTGTAAGCAACGCCGCGTCAAGGCTTTGCCCAAGGCTTGAATACGCGCCGTAGGACAGCCCACGCTTGGTGCGAACTTCCTCGAACAGTCGTCCGTTCGACCCCGAACCCAAAACTGTGTTGGCCAGCCAAAGCGGGTAAAAGTCGTCGTCCGAACGCGCGGTCGCGCGGACCCCGGCGACCACGGCGGCCTGCCCGGCGTCCGGCATATCAATCACCAAAGTGCGAACGGGCGACGTGTCGCCAGCGGGGCGCTCCACCGGTTCGGGCGCGGTGCCTTCCGCTGCCCAGTCGCCAAACAGAGTCTCGCCCAGCCGCGCCGCTTCTTGGGAAGCGATACCACCGCTGATCACCAGTTTGGCGTTCTCCGGCCGCCACCACGTTTCGCGATGCGCCAGCAGGTCCTCGCGCGTGATGCTGGCCATGCTCGTCATGCTGCCGACGCGGCCATAGGGCGCATCGCCGTACATCACGCGCCTTGCGACAAGACTTGCTAACGCGCCCGGGTCCTTCATGGTGGCGGAAAAGCCGTCCATTATGCGTTCGAGTTCACGCCGAACTTCCTTTTCAGAGTAGTCGGCGTTCTGAATGATATCGACCAGAACACGGCCCGCCGCTTCCAGACTGACCGTCGGAGCGGTCACACTCGCGTAGAGGCCATCGCTCACACTGGATAGGCTAACATGAGCGCCGAGCGCTTCGAGCGTTCTGGCGATCTCGGTCGCTGATAAGGTCGCGGTTCCGTTGTCCGCCAAATCCGCCGCCATTGTCGCAAGCCCAGCCTTATCGATAGGGTCGGTTGCATCGCCGCCGGGCATAACGAGGGTGATCGTCGCAATCGGCGCAATGCTCGTTTGGGTGCTGACTAGCGGGATGCCGTTCGAAAGCTGTGTTTCTACAAACGCACCCCGCACCACTTCGGGCGCCTCACCTGGAGGCGGCGGAGCCATACGCTCAGCTTCGGGAAGGACCTTGCGCGGGGTGCCCACTGCCGGATTGACGCGGCCAAATTTGGGGCGCGGATAAGGATTGGCGTAGGTGTCCGGATCATCCTCCCCGCGCGAATAGGTCATCGCAACCTTCGCTTTGGGATCAAGCCACGTTTGCGCGACGCGTTGAACGTCTTCAATCGTCACGGCGGACACACGCTTCAGGCGCAGATCAGCGGCGTCAGGGTTTCCGGTTGAGACCAACGCTTCACCCAGCTCAAACGCGCGCCCGCGCACCGTCTGGCGTTGTGTGAGCGCGCTGGAGAGAATCTCATTTTTGGCTTCGGTTAGTTCAGCCGGCGTGATCGGCTGGGTCCGAATTGTCTCCACTTCGGCGTCCAGAGCGGCGCGTGCCGCCTCGGCGTCAGCCTTCGGCCCAAGCACGGCGTAGTTGGCAATGTATCCGCCATCCATTGTCATCGAATCAAAATGCGCCGCGTTGACCGCTGTGCCGCTGCGAACCAGCGCCTCGTTGAGGCGGCTGCTTTCTCCATTCGACATAATGGATGAAACCACTTCAAGCGCGGCCGCGTCAGGATGGCTGACCGAAGGCGCTTTCCAGACATTGCCGACCACCGGCAGAGGCACGTTCGGAGCGGCGGCGGTGACGCTGCGCGGCTCGGTGCGTTGGGGTTCTTGCGCGCTGATTTCGAGGCTCACCGGGTCGGACCGGCGCGGGATATCAGCAAAATACTGATCGACCAGCGCGCGAAGCCGATCCACCTCAAAATTGCCCGCGACGATCAGGGTCGCAGTGTCAGGGCCGTAAAAGGCCTGATGAAAGGCGCGCGCGTCTTCAAGAGACGCGTCATCGAGTTCTTCGATTGAGCCGATGCCCGGGCGACGCATCGGCAGAACATCGTACGCGTTCTCAGGAATCACAAAGCGTTGGAAACGCCCATAGGGCGGCGCAAGGACGCGTTGGCGCAGCTCCTCCTTCACTATGGAGCGTTCTTTTTCGAACACCTCATCATCGATCACGGGAAAGGCCATGCGTTCGCGGTGCGTCCACAGCATGGTCTCAAGATATTGGGCGGGCACGGTCTCGTAATAGTTGGTGCGATCGATCCAGGTCGACGCGTTGCGCTGCCCTCCGACATCCTCAGTCAATCTGTTGACCAAGTTGTAAGGCATGTTGACCGTTTTGCGGCTCAGGATGTGTTCAAACAGATGCGCAAACCCGGCGCGCCCTTCAGGATCGTGCTTTGAGCCGACCTTGTACCACAGGGACGTGGTTACATTGGCGGTCGAGTTGTCCGGTAGGGCGACGACTTCAAGGCCATTGTCGAGCACCCAGCGGGTGTACTCAATCTTGGGCACCGCAAGCGTTGACACTGGAGCGATCGTGTCTTGGTTGGGAAGATCAGCCAAGACAGGCGATCCGGCGCTCAACGTAAGCGCTACCGCGCCGCCCAAGAGACATGCCCGCATCATGATTGTTGACCCTCATTTCGATCTGGCATCCTGACGTTGGACCGCACCCTCTCGCTTCTCAAGCGCCTGCGCGGATTGAACACCTCCAACGCCATAATTCATCGATGAGCGTCGAGACTGAGCTTTTCGAGCCGCTCCATAGCCTCGGCGCGCCGTTCCCAGGGCACAAAGATGTGATCATGATGGTAAGCAGCGATGACGTTGCAAGGAATGCCCGCCTCGGCGAGCGTGGTAGCGACCGCCGCAGTAAGTCCAACGCCTTCAAGCGCGGAGTGCACTTGCAAAGTGATACCTGCAAAGATCGGCCCGGGATCCTCACGCCGGGCGCGGATCACCAGCGTCATGCCCTCCTCTTCGCGCACCATGGCAAATGTGCGATGAAGCAGGTCGATAAAATCCTCATCCGGCCCATGCGGGGCAAAGCGGTAGCGGCCCTCGCGCAAGGTTGGTTTCATGCCCGTCAGCATTTCGGAAAGGTCGCTGACGGGCGTAGACATCAGAGGATATACTTCGAAAGGTCGGTGTTGCCCGCTAGGTTTGCGAGCCGCTCTTGGACGTAGGCGGCGTCAATCGTGACCGTCTGGTCCTGATACTCCTCGGCCTCGAAGCTGATCTCTTCGAGCAATTTTTCCATCACCGTCTGCAACCGGCGCGCACCGATGTTTTCGACACTTTCGTTCACCTGCGCGGCGATCCGGGCAACCTCGGTCACGGCGTCTTCGGTGATATCGAGTTCAACCTTCTCTGTGCCGATCAACGCACGATATTGCTCAACGAGATTTGCGCGAGTTTCGGAAAGAATCCGTACAAAATCCTCCTCCGTCAGTGCCCGCAACTCTACGCGGATAGGCAAGCGTCCCTGGAGTTCGGGCAGCATGTCCGAC
>JBCCKJ010000187.1:0-5442 GCA_039027455.1 Pseudomonadota bacterium
CTTAGATAACCAAATCGTAATGACCCCGCGCGAAGTTGGGGCATAAAATCGGGCAGAAAATGCGAGACGCAGAAGTCTATGACCTCGTCATCGTCGGGACTGGCTTTGCCGCCGCGTTCTTTTTGAAGAACGCGCTGCGGTCTCCTGATGTTGGGCGCGTGCTCGTTTTGGAGCGCGGCAAGCGCCACAGCTACCAATGGCAACTTGAAAAGGGCGCTCACAACGACCTTGATGTGCCACTACCCCATCGCGAGACAGGCCTTCGCGGCAAGTGGTGGAACTACAATATCGGGTTTGGTGGCGGCTCCAATTGTTGGTGGACAAACGCCATGCGCATCCATCCCGCCGATTTCGAATTGAAGAGCAGGTATGGCGTCGGAGTGGATTGGCCGCTCAACTACGAGGACCTGGAGCCATATTACTGTGACGCGGAAGAGGAGATGTTTGTTTCTGGGGACAATGCCTCCGACCTGGTCTTTCCCAGGTCGCGCCCTTTCCCACAACCGCGCCACCGCTATTCAGACATCGGATTGGCCATGAAGGCTGCATATCCCGACACCACCTTTGCCATGCCGACCACGCGCGGGCGGGTCTCTAGCGAGACCCGTGGCGTATGCTGCGCTGTAGGACAGTGCGGGCTTTGTCCCAATAGCGCCAAGTTCACAATCGCGGAAGAAATGGCGTATCTCTTCGATGACCCGCGCGTTGAGCTCGTCCTTGAGGCCGAAGCCACCGCCATTGAGACCGCCGCGGGGCAGGCATCGGGCGTCGTCTATCGCAAACACGGCGCGGAACACTCTGCCGACGCGCGCTTCGTGGCACTTGCCGGCAATGGGATCTTCAATCCTTTTTTGCTGCTCAAATCAGGGATCGACGACGGCCCAGTGGGCAAGGGCGTCACTGAACAGATCCCAATTTATCTGAGCATCGACTTTGAGAAGACCAAAAACCAAGGTTACAGCTCGCTCATCGGAGCTGTGAGTTATGCCTTTGCTGATGGCCCACAGCGCGCCACCGGCTCCGGCGGATTTCTCGAGATAATGAGCCGCTTCCGAGTGCGCCCCAACGCAGACAAATGGTGCAACAACACCGAGGCGGTTTTGCTACTTGGAGATTTGCGTAGCGATGAAAATCGCGTGTCCATTGACCCAGACGCCCCGGATCAGCCGCTGGTGACCTTCCATGACTGGACATCCTATGCGCGCGCTGGTGTTGCCCATGTGAAGGACAACATAGAGGCGTTCCTGGCGCCGCTCGGCGTTGATGGGATTTCGGCAAGGTACGGAACCGCCGGCACTCACTCCCATATCGAAGGCTCCACGGTCATGGGCAATGACCCGAAAACCAGCGTCGTGGACCGCGATCTTCGTCATCACAAGGTGAGAAATCTCGCTGTGTTAGGATCTGGTGCCTTTCCGACATCGCCCGGGTCGAACCCGTCTTTGACGATTGCAGCGCTTTCCCTGCGTTCGGCAGATCGCATCTTTGGGTTAGGAGCGCCGATATGAATTTGAAGCGGCGTCATGTCTTGGTCGGCTTGGCGGGCATCGGCGCGCCGTTTGGCACTGTCTTTTGGCGACGGTTCAGCCGGCCGAGCCTTAACGAGGCGGTGAAGTCTGTCGTTCAGGTGGCGTTTGGAACCGAGATCCTGACGCAAGAAGACTTGGAGCTTTTTGCGCAAGACCTGGAGCCTTGGCTGGAACAGGTGTTTCCGGCGACGTACTTAGCCGGATGTCGGGACTGGATTGGACGCACCGCACCGAATGGCGTTGCGGCGCTGGGGCGGGCCGAGGTGGAGCATGCTCGGGTGGAGGCGGAAGGCGATGTTGACCATTTTACACGCTTTATAGCCACAAACCTCGTGGCCGCGACGGGTTTCGGCTTTGCGCCAGATACGCGCCCACTCCCCTATTATGGCCTGCAAGAAGAATGGCCAGCGCCTCGCATTGCAAGCTGCTCACCCCTCGCGAATTTCAGCATGGACGACGACTGGCCCGTTTGACTGCGGACGTTGATCACGCGGGGCTCTGGCGGTCTCGTTAGCAGTGATCCCGGTGATCCCGGCGCGAAAGGGCGCTTCCCTAAACAGAGAGGCGCTTTGCCGAAAGTGGTGGGTTGGCTGAGAATCCAGCCACTTGATCCGGCGTACCCAGCATGCCCACGTCTGACATCGCCAAGGTTGAAATCTCGACCCGCGCGCCAGCGGCGATCAGGTGGTTGTAGAGCGGTGCAACATACTTCTCACCCTTCTCAAGATTTGCCGCATCGCTGTAGTACTCGTGGTAAGCGCTGGCATATCTCGCGGCGGTGTCAAACCAGTAGAGCCCCACTGTGGCGTGCTCTGAGATGCGGGTCTTTTCGCGCAGCTCCAGGACGCGGCCATCCTCTCCGCAGCGCGCAAAGGACCATCCATCGCCCGGCGCCGGGAAGCAGGGGATCCATCCGGCCAAACCATCTCTTGAAGGCGGGATCATCGCTCCGGGCGAGACATAGGTATCGATGTTGTAGATTGTGAACGGGACGTCTTGGGGCGCCGCTTCAGCCATGGCGAGGGCCGTGGTGGCCTGTCCGTCCGTGACCGTCGTGACAAGATCCACATCAAAGGCCTCGATGCCCAAGGCGGCGCATCGTGCGGCGATATAGGGCGGGGCGTCTTTGTCTCTGGCAGTGAAATGAAAGCGCCAGCCGGCCCGGACGAATGCGCTCAAGCTTAGCATAGACCAGTCGAACAAGGGCCGACCCAGGGCTTTTATTTCGTACTTTGGGCGCGTGTATCCTGCTTTTGTGAAGCGGCTCCCGGCGCCAGCCATTGTGATGGCAACTGTGCCCGGAGCAGACACGGTCATGCGCTACTCCCGGCGATGCAGTCGCGTTCGATGAGCGCGTTGAGCTCTTTAAGGCCCAGCTCCACGAATTCGCGCGGCCGTACGGCTCGGTCGTCGATGTAAAAGCCCTCGCGCGCGGGCCACGGCTTCGCCAGATGCAGTTCGTCAAATGGGATCTCATAGCGAGCCAGCCAATTGAGCATGTCCGGGCCCACGTTTTTCATGATCTTTCCGGGGTTGCCATCGTTGCTGCGCATGCCGCGTGCGGAGTACAAGATGATTGCCCACCCTTCGGCGTGAAAGGCTTTGATCTTGGCCAGCATGCGGGGCTCCGGCACCATATCCGCATACGCCTCACCCGGGCCCTTCACGGGGCACAGTGTTCCATCGATATCGACCACGAGGGCCCTTTGCGTTTCAATGCTCACACGGTTTCCAGTTCGTTGAGGATGTCTTGGGCAATGAGAGCGAAGCCCAGGAGCTTGCGTTCATGATCGAGGTGCAGGGGAAGCATGGACAAAAAGAGCGAAGCCTCCACCGCGCGTACGGCGGTGATCTCCCAGCCTTCGGCTTTCAAACGCGCCTCAAAGGCTGTTCGCATCCACACAGGAGCGCCATCTCCTTGGTAACGCAGTTTGATACGGAGATCGGCGCCCACTTCGATTGCGAAGAGTTCGTTGTTGATGAAGTCATAGCCACCCAAAACGGAATGGGAGAATTTGGCGAGGTCATAGAGCGGGTGCATGAGGGCTTCGGCGCGCGCAGTGGCGCCCCGGGGATCGATGAGCCTGAAGAGCCCGATGCGGCTATCAAACAGGATGTTGGATAGGCATGGATCACCGTGGCTAAAGGCCAGATAATCCGATCCGTGATCTTGGAGGACGCGCGTGATCAGTGGCTCTGCGCGGCGATTGAGCCCCTCCAATCCGTCTTCGACGCCGCCAGCTTTCAGAGCTGCGTTCACGCGACCGAACGCTTCCGTGTCGGCAAAGCGCGCCAGCCGGTCCTTCAATTTCTTCAAGATCTGTTGGGTCCCGGCGTCTTGCACAGCCGCGCGGCCGACCGCGTCACGATCTCGCGCGTTGATGAAGGCGAAGAACTGATCGAGGAGCCGTGCGAAACCTGCTTTGTCCAAAGAGCCGAGAACAAACTGTAGCGCCGCATCGGGCACACGGAGGTTCTCCATCCTGTAGGACGCGATGCCGGCCTTCTCCTCATAGCCAAAGGTGGGTAGAAGGAAGCGCTGCACTTCTGGCCGTGCGAGGGCGTAAAAGTCATGCTCGGCCCGCATCTTGGCGACATCCATAGAGCTTTTGACGTAGATTTCCTGATCGGCAGCCAGCGTGTTAAAGGCCCGCGGCTCCGTAGCGCCCGAGAGAAAGGAGCTCAGCGAAGCGGTTTGCCGCAGATCGGCAAACGCCAAATCGTGGGTGACCTCAGTGGCGTTCTGGACAATCTCGAGGACTTGCGCTCGCTTGGACTTCGCGCTCTGCGCGGCAAGGAGAGTGATCATTTGCTGTGGTCGCAAGAGCATGTGCGCGTCGTCGGCCTGGACCGGAGACAGAACCATCGTCTCAAGGGCGTACCGCATCTTGGCGATGAGAAATCCCATGGCGTCCATGTTGAGCGGTGCCGTGGCCGTTGGCATCCGAAGCCAAACAGCTTCGCCGCGCATGGCTTCAATTCGGCGCACCAAGCGTTCCGCTTCTTCATCGCTGCGCAATATGATCACTTCGTCAGCCTGGGTCGCGGCGGCATGAAGCTCGTCGAGATAGCGCCGACGTCGCCTTAGAAGATCGCCGAAGTGCACGTCGCCGCAGAGCCGCTGCGTTTCCGCAGGCGGCAGCTCCCGGTCGTCGATGACTGCGAAAAAACCTCTGTTCATGGTCTATCCCAGTCGAATTTGCGGACGCGTTTGCTCAGGGCCTTTGCCCGTCTGACGGCGTAGAACGCAGTCACCAACGGCCACGTCGCGAGCATCGCGATGACGGTCAGGATGATCGTTGTCATGACGACGGGTTCTTCCGCGGCACTCCACCAATCGCTGGTCAAGCGGTCCCCCAAAAGAACAAACGGATCAAACTGCGCCTGCGCCAACGCGGAGACGAGCAACGCACATACCGCGAACTCCAGGAGCCAAACGAGTGCTGAAAGCAACGCCAAGATTGCCGCCTGTTGGCGCGAGACGCGCGCGGCACGCAGTACGAGCTGCCGCACGGCATTGATGGATTTCAGCGTCTGCAGAACACCGCGCCCGTTATGGGTGGCGACAACGTAGCGCTGAGCCTCTGTCAGTATGCGAGGCCCAAATGTGATGACGACAAGCGGGACAAACGCTGCCAGCGCCGTAAGGATCACCAAAGCCGATGCCACTGTTCCTTGCCAGATCAATAGCCCCACGAGCGGCACGAGAAAAAGCGCGTCGTACATTCGGTCGACGATGAGGACTATAGCGGCGTAAAACAGGCTGCCGCCCAGCCTTGAAAGCTCGTAGAGCCGCAAAAGCTCGCCGGTTTTGAATGGCAAGGCCAGGGCGATGGGCGCTGTGGCGAAATGCGCGAGGATCGCGGTGCGTCCTGAAATGCCAAGTATGTCCACGGATAAAACCGCGAGCCTC
>JBCCKJ010000188.1:0-5422 GCA_039027455.1 Pseudomonadota bacterium
AAGCTGCAACTGGCCGAAGCCAACGCGCTCACAGGCGCGCTCAAGTTTGTGCCGGTGGATGCGGATGGCGACCCGATCGAACCACGCGGCGGTGCGTCTCGCTCATCAACGGGCACGAAGGGGATCAGGGGGACCAAAGGCACCCGTGCGAAAGGTAAGTTCGCCACAGGAAAGCGCGGTCGCCCCGGCAACATTCGGCATCAGGGGCGGCGGCGCAAATAGACTGGAATCACGATGAGGCGGCGTCTTTGCCCTCATCGTAATCGTGCGGGATCACGTAGAGCGGGCAAGACAGCGCGCCCGCGTTAGCGGAGAAGTGGAGGACCAGCGGTCCAGGATTGCTCCCCTTAGCCGCGCCCAAGACCAGCGCGGCCACCTCAGGATGCTCGGCGAGAAATTCTGTTACGATTTTGGTCTGACTGCCGATCGCAACCGAAATGGTTGGCATGATGCCGCTTTCTGCGAAGAGATTGCCCGCCACGCCGTGCGCCAAAACCTCGGCCCGGTCCCGAGCCTCTTGTTCAATGGTCGCCTGAACCGCGCCAAACGCGCTGAAATTCTGTTGGGACACGAGGGCGAGAATATGCACCGCGCCGTTGACGGAAGCGGCGCGGCGCGCAGCGAATCTCAGCGCAGCGCGGGCCTCTTCGCTCTCATCCGTAATCACAAGGAAGGTGCGCATCGCTCGTTCCTCTCACCAATGGGGGAGACTGTCAAAATTTGCCCTGTGGTCGCAACGCAGTCTCTTGCCCGCCATCATGAAATTCGCCAAACGAGACGCGGCGGCCATCGCCGGGAGGGATCATAAATCATGCCGATTGAAATCCGGATGCCGGCTCTTTCTCCGACAATGGAGGAGGGGACCCTCGCGCGCTGGCTGATTAAAGTCGGCGATACGGTCAACTCCGGCGACATCATGGCGGAGATCGAAACCGACAAAGCCACGATGGAATTTGAAGCCGTTGACGAAGGCGTCTTGGCTAAAGTCCTGATTGAAGAGGGCGCTGAGAACGTCGCGGTCGGCGATGTTATCGCTCTGCTGGCTGAAGAGGGCGAAGATGTTTCCGAGGTAACGGCTAAGGCGCCTATAGCCGATGCGTCGCCGGCCCTGGAAGAACCCGACAAGCCATCCGAACCCACTGCTCCCGCGCCTCAAGCGGACGATCGGATAAAGGCATCACCGGTGGCCAAGCGGATCGCGAGCGCCAACGGCATCGACCTTGCGAGGATCGAGGGCACCGGGCCGAGTGGCAAGATTGTCAAAGCCGATGTTGAAAACGCAATGGGCGGAGGCGGGGCAGCCTCCGTGACAGGCGCACACGCGGCGAGCGAGAGCCGCGGCGATCGCGTCATCGCCTCGCCTTTGGCGAAGCGTATCGCGCAGGACAAAGGCATCGACATTGCCGAGGTTCCCGGCAGCGGCCCGGGTGGACGCGTTATCGAGCGCGACGTTAAGAATTACGTTCCTTCTCAGAAGACGGCAGCGCCTTCGACAGAACCTGTTGCGGCGGTCTCTCAGGCGGCTCCAGATTTTGGAGCACCTTACGAAGAGGAGAAGGTCACATCGGTGCGCAAGGTGATCGCGCGCCGTCTGACCGAGAGCAAGCAGACCGTCCCGCATTATTATCTCACTATGGATATCCGGCTCGATCCGCTGCTGAAGCTGCGCAGCGAATTGAACGCGGCTCTGGAACCGGATGGCGTCAAACTGTCGGTCAACGATCTTCTGATCAAGTCGCTAGCCCGCGCCCTGATCCGTGTGCCGGACTGCAATGTCAGCTTCCATGGCGATACGATGCGCCGTTATTCGCGCGCGGATATCTCGGTCGCCGTGGCGGCGCCGAGCGGGCTAATCACGCCCGTCATCACCGAGGCGGATTCGAAGAGCCTCGCGGTGATCTCGAAGGAAATGAAAGAGCTTGCCGGTAAGGCGCGTGATGGCAAGCTGATGCCGCACGAATATCAGGGCGGTACGGCCAGTCTCTCCAACCTTGGCATGTACGGGATCAAGCAGTTCGATGCCGTCATAAATCCCCCGCAAGGCATGATCCTGGCGGTGGGGGCGGGGCAAAAGAGTCCCTATGTCGTCGATGGCGAGCTGAGTGTGGCGACAGTCATGCACGCCAGCGGCAGCTTCGATCACCGCGCGATTGATGGCGCTCAAGGAGCCGAGCTGATGCAGGCGCTCAAAGACCTGATAGAAACGCCTATGGGACTGGTGGTTTGAGCGTTGCCATCGCCGCCAAGCTGCTGGCCATTGCTCTTATTGCGGCTTTGGCCGCCAGTGCCGCGTTTGGTGCTCTCCTCGCGTTCAATGGAGCCTTTAATCAAACGGCTTACAACGCCTTCTCGATCGCGGTGCTGGGCAGCTACGCCATCGGATTTCCCGTTGCGTTTTTGACCTTTCAGTTTGCTGGCCGACATATGGCCGCTTCGCCCTCGACCATCGCAATGATTGCCGCGCTGTCTTCCGTCATGCTTCTTTTAGCCAGTTTCGCGATTGGCGACGTGGGCGCAATGTACTGGCTTGGCATTCCAAGCGTTATCGCGGTTGTAACCTACGCTGTCTTGGGTTGGTTTTGGATCGTTAGACCCATGAGAGGCGCACAAACGCAATGAGACGCTGTCCTACAACCGAGGCTTTATGGCAAAGGTGTCGGAGTGATTGAACAGGCATCAACTTACACTTTCAAGCCACTGGTTTTACGGCGTTCTGGTGAGTCTTCCAGCGGTTTGGACAGGGCGAGCTTTTCTTCTTTAGGACCGTGTAACACGCGGTCCATGTCTCAGGCTTCGGACGGGAATTCGAAATGACTGACACCACCTATGATGTGATCGTTCTGGGTTCCGGCCCGGGTGGCTATGTGGCGGCCATCCGTTGCGCGCAGCTTGGGCTGTCGACCGCCATTGTCGAGCGCGAGAACCTGGGCGGCATCTGTCTCAACTGGGGCTGTATCCCAACCAAGGCGATGCTGCGTTCCGCCGAGATATTCCACTACATGCAGAACGCAAAGGACTACGGCCTTGTCGCGAAAGAGATCGAAGCGGATCTTGACGCGATCGTGAAGCGCAGCCGCGGGGTCGCCAAACAGCTCAATCAGGGCGTCGGGCACCTGATGAAGAAGAACAAGATCACCGTCCATATGGGGGAGGGTGTGCTGACCGGTCCCACCTCGCTGAAGGTGACGAGCGATAACGGATCAGAAGACCTCACCGCGAAACACGTGATCGTCGCGACGGGCGCACGGGCGCGGGATCTGCCGTTTGCGCCGGCGGATGGAAAGCGTGTTTGGACCTATCGCCACGCGATGGTCCCGCCAGAGATGCCGAGCAAGCTGCTGATCATTGGTTCTGGTGCGATAGGGATCGAGTTCGCCAGCTTCTACAACGACATGGCTGTCGATGTGACCGTGGTCGAAATGCTCGATAGGATCGTGCCCGCTGAAGACGCCGACGTCTCCGCGTTCCTTGAGAAAGCCGTGGTCAAGCAGGGCATGACCGTGATGACCGGCGCTGGCGTCGAAGACCTAACGGTTTCCGCCAAAGGGGTCACAGCCAAGATCAAGGACAAGTCGGGCGAGGTCGCCGAGCATGAATTCAGCCATGTAATCAGCGCCATTGGCATTTTGCCAAACACGGAAGACATCGGCATCGACGCCCTAGTCGAAATGGATCGCGGGTTTATCCAGATCGATCCCTATGGCCGCACGAAGACCCCGGGACTTTGGGCGATCGGCGATTGCACACCGGGCCCATGGCTCGCACACAAGGCCAGTCACGAAGGCGTCGCCTGCGCGGAGGCTATCGCGCAGGAGTTGGGCAACAACGAGGTCCACCCGCACGCCATGGATCGCAATTCGATCCCGGGATGCACCTATTGCCACCCCCAAGTGGCCAGCGTCGGCTTGACCGAGGCGAAAGCCAAAGAAGCGGGCTATTCGGTCAAGGTCGGCAGCTTCCCCTTCATTGGCAACGGCAAAGCCATCGCGCTGGGTGAAGCGGAAGGCTTCATCAAAACGGTGTTCGACGAGGCGACCGGCGAACTGCTCGGCGCGCATATGGTGGGCGCTGAAGTGACTGAACTGATCCAGGGCTACACGGTCGGCAAGACGCTGGAGACCACCGAAGCCGAGCTCATGCAAACCGTGTTTCCCCACCCCACGCTATCGGAAATGATGCACGAAAGCGTGCTCGACGCGTATGGGCGGGCGCTGCATTTCTGATCGTGTTGCGTCGCTTATGGCTTCCCCAGCCGAGCGGTTTTACCTCGCTGACCGGATATGCTAACTCGTGATTCCGCTTAGTTCATTCTGGTGTCCTCGATAGTGATCTCCCGCGCTCTTATTCTGCTTACCGTGTCTGTCGCGCTGACGAGCCCGGCCATGGCCTGCAATCTGCACGCTCCGGGGCAAATGGGCGCGTTTCATCGCTACAATCCGTTTGCCGTCGCCATGCAGCGCATGCCACCCGCATCGAGCCCTGCGTTGGCGCAAGCCGAAGTGAAAGCGAGCAAGGCCGACGAAGCGGTCAAGAAAGCGCAAGATGAAAAGCGCGACCAAAAGGCTGATGAGGACGCTGCGGGTGATCTGGAAGACCGCATCCCAGACACCCAAGCCAGCGCGCAAAGCAGGGGCGCCAACCAGTAACAATGCAACTTGTTGTTGACGGGATTGGGCTCTCCTATGATGGCCGCTCTGTCCTTCAGGACGTGTCCTTCACTCTAAACGCGGGTGAAAGAGCGCTGTTGCTGGGGCCCTCCGGTTCAGGCAAATCAAGCTTGCTCAACATCATCTGTGGTCTGCAAAAGCCTAATGCGGGTCAGGTCTCGTTGGGCGACGATACAGTATCCAACTCCAACGCCGTCTCATCAGGCGACAGGGTTCGCCGGAGGCACATGGGTGTGGTGTTCCAAACGTTGCGACTGGTTTCCGCTCTGAATCTCAAAGCGAACCTCCTGCTCGCTCAGAAACTGCAGACCGGCGGTCACGATAAGGCTTTGGTCGATCAGACCCTGGAGCGGTTGGATATCGCGCACCGCGCGCAGGCGCGGCCGTTCGAGCTTAGCCAAGGCGAAGCGCAACGAGCCGCCATTGCGCGCGCGCTCGTGGTCAAGCCTTCGCTTTTGATCGCTGACGAGCCGACATCGGCCTTGGACGCGCAGAACACGGAGAAAGTGGCGCGCCTTCTCATGGACCTTGCAAGCCAAGCTGGCGCTTCCCTTTTGGTTGCCACTCATGATGATCGTCTGAAGCCATATTTCGAGCAGAGTATGGCGCTGGAAAACGGGCGGTTGGCGATATGATTTCTCTAGCCATTGCCTATTTGCGGGATCGTCCGCTTACGACGCTGCTAAACGTGCTCTTGCTCGCCATTTCCGTCGCCATGCTTGTGTTGCTGTTGCAGCTGGGGGCGCAAGCGAACG
>JBCCKJ010000189.1:0-5420 GCA_039027455.1 Pseudomonadota bacterium
CGGCCAATTATAGGTAAGCTCAACCTCGGCGACGCCTTCCTCACCGGGCGCTGCAAGAAAGATCAGCGTGAAGCGCCCCGCTTCCACATCGAACCGGCGCACCTCTTCCAATCCGATCAGCTTAAAAAAGTCGACCGTCGCCTGCGGGTCCGTGATGCGGATCATCGAATGAAGGAACTTGGTCATGAAGGAGGCCTTTCACAGCGCGGAGCGGGTACTTGCATCGCCAAATACATACGGAACACGCTTTCGACAAAGCGCAAATGGATTATACGACTTTCGTTCAAAAACGGTTCATCGCTCAAAATGCACTACTCGGCGTAGTCAGAAGCAGGAGGAACCCATGAATGAAACCGAAACTCCGACCGTAAGCCCTGTTAACGATAGCGACCTGAACCAAAGCCCAACGCTGCGTTGGTTTGGCACCGCTGCCATCGTTTCGATCGGAGTCATCGCCGGGGGCTATCTGTTGGGCGATGGACTGCTCCGCGCCAAAGAGGCGGAGAGATCGGTTACTGTGCGCGGGCTTGCCGAACGCGATGTCACAGCAGACCTCGCCACTTGGACGATCTCCTATTCGGCGAACTCCCCCGACCTGGCCAACGCGCAAAGCAAAGTACGGCAGGATACTGATGCCATTCGAGCCTTCTTCAAGGACCTCGGCTTTCCGGAAGAGGCGCTTCAGCCTACCGGCGCGAATGTCTCCAGCTACACCAATCGGGGCGTGACGACCTTTACAGTGCGGCAGCGGCTTTCGCTGCGCACGCAGGATATCGAGCGCGCGCAAAAGGCGGTGGCGCAGCAGTTTGATCTCGTCGGGCGCGGGGTCTTGCTCGAGGAGGGCTCCGGCATGAGCTATTCCTTCACCAAGTTGAATGAAATCAAGCCCGAGATGGTGGCAGAGGCGACGCGGGACGCGCGCGCGTCTGCGCAGCAATTCGCCGAAGATTCAGGCGCGGATGTTGGCGCGATCAAGAATGCCACCCAAGGGTACTTTTCGATCGAAGCGCGCGATGGATCGACTGGCGGATGGGGCAAGGCCGACAGCCCCTTCAAAAAAGTGCGGGTGGTGACCACGGTGAACTTCTCGCTCGACTAGGTGGGCGCCATTTCACCCCACCCGTTCTCCCAAACCGAGAGGTCCGATTGTGTTGCTGATTTGCTCGTAGCGCTTTAAAGCACGCGACCTTGTTTCACGCGCACGAAATCTCGCCCCAATTGCTCCATGCTTGATAGCCTCCGCAACCTGTTTGGAAGTCGTCCAGATCCCGACGCGCCGGCGCCGCGTGTGCCGGAAGGAACGCGCTACTATGTGATCGGCGATATTCATGGGAGGCTCGACCTGTTCGATGCGCTCATCGACGCGATCGAAGCGGACGACGCGCAGCTTCCCAAGGTCGATACGCGCATGATCCTGCTTGGCGACCTGGTTGATCGCGGCCCTGACAGCGCGGGCGTGATTGAGCGCGCGCGGCAGTGGCAGTGCGAGCGAAATGTGCGCGTGCTCGCAGGCAATCATGAAGAGATGTTCCTCAATTCGTTCGCGCGCCCCGATATTCTACGTCACTTTCTGAAGCATGGTGGGCGCGAGACCATCATGTCCTACGGCCTTTCCAAAAAGCAGTACTCGGAAATGTCATTGGAAGAGCTGTTCGAGGCTATTCTGGTGCTCGTCCCCCAGGGCGACCTTGAGTATATTGAGGGCTTTGAAGACTACATTATTGCGGGCGATTACCTTTTCGTGCACGCAGGCATTGATCCCTCGGTTCCGATTGAGGAGCAGAAGCGGGGCGACCTTTTGTGGATCCGAGACCGGTTTCTCAATCACAGCGGAGCCTTCGAAAAAGTCGTCGTGCACGGCCACACAATCTCGGACACCGTGATGGATCGCGGGAACCGTGTTGGCATAGACACTGGCGCTTTTCGTTCGGGTGTGCTTACCGCTCTGGTGCTCGAAGGCGATCAACGACGCGTTATCCAAACGGCCCAGCCTGAGGGCGGCGATATTGAGATTTCAGGTTACGCAAGCGCCGGCTAGTCTGGGATCCGCAACGCGAGCGCTGCCAACGCCGCGCATCAACTAGGGACACGTAAATCAATGAAAATTGCGATGGTGGGTTCAGGCTATGTCGGGCTTGTCTCGGGGGCTTGCTTTGCCGATTTTGGCCACGATGTCGTCTGTATCGACAAAGACGCTGCAAAGATTAGCGCTCTCCATGAGGGCGTGATGCCCATCTACGAGCCGGGGCTCGGCAGTTTGGTGGCGAGCAACGTCGACGCGGGACGGCTTTCCTTCACGACGGATTTGGGGGAAGGAGTCAAAGACGCTCAAGCGATTTTTATCGCCGTCGGAACCCCCAGCCGTCGCGGCGATGGCCATGCAGACCTGACTTTCGTTCGCGAAGTCGCCCGCGAAGTGGGTGAGAATCTCTCGGGTCCAGCGGTTATCGTAACCAAGTCCACCGTCCCGGTGGGCACGGGCGATGAGGTCGAACGCATCATCCGCGACACCGGTACGTCCCATCAGTTCGCGGTTGTGTCCAACCCGGAATTTCTGCGCGAAGGCGCCGCCATCGGGGACTTCAAGCGGCCGGATCGCATTGTGATAGGAGCGGAAGATGATTTCGGGCGCGAGATTATGCGCGAGGTTTACCGTCCCCTCTTCCTCAACGAGTCTCCGATCCTGTTCACCGGACGGCGGACGAGTGAATTGATCAAATACGCGGCCAACGCGTTCCTCGCCACGAAGATCACCTTCATCAACGAAATGGCCGATCTGTGCGAAAAGGTGGGAGCGAACGTGCAGGACGTGGCGCGCGGCATAGGCATGGACAATCGCATCGGCTCCAAGTTTCTGAACGCAGGGCCGGGCTATGGCGGGTCCTGCTTCCCTAAAGACACGCTCGCCCTGCTCAAGACATCCGAAGACTTCGACAGCCCAACCCGTATTGTTGAAGCGGTGGTCAAAACGAACGAAAGCCGCAAACGCGCCATGGGCCGAAAGGTGATCGACGCGTTGGGCGGATCGGGCGCCGCGCGTGGCAAGCGAGTGGCGCTTCTTGGTTTGACCTTCAAACCCAACACCGACGATATGCGCGACAGCCCGGCCATTGCGATAGCGCAGACGCTGACCGACGCCGGCGTCACCGTCGCGGCGTTCGATCCCGAAGGCATGGAAATCGCCAAGCCGCTGATGCCTGACGTGCAGATGTGCGCGGATCCATACGCTGCGATCGAAGGTGCTGACGCAGTCGTTATCGTGACCGAATGGGACGCCTTCCGCGCGCTCGACCTTGGGCGCGTGCGCGATCTGGCGAATGAGCCCGTGCTTGTCGACTTGCGCAACATCTACAATCCGGACGATGTTCGGGGGCGTGGCTTCAAGTATGCGAGCATCGGCCGCGTTTAAATTAGGCGTTTACCCACTATCGTTGTAGCTTCCTTTCTCTCCGTCGCGGAACGGGGCATGGTAACTGTCGGGGGGATACAGCCGTGCATTTCGCACTTGATCTGATCACAAGCCTGTTTGTGCTGGCGTTGGGTTTCGTCGCGCTTTCTGTCGTGGTCTTGTTCTTCATTGATCGCTTTCAGACATCCGATACCGTCCGGCGCAATTATCCGGTCATCGGGCGCATGCGCTACATCCTGTCCGAGCTTGGCGAGTTCTTCCGACAGTATTTTTTCGCGATGGATCGCGAGGAGATGCCGTTCAACCGGGCACAGCGCGAATGGGTCACCGAAGCCGCAACGGGCAGTTCCACAAATGTCGCGTTTGGTTCGACCCGCAATCTGGAACCCGTCGGCACACCGATCTTCGTCAATTGCCCGTGGCCTGTTTTGGACCGCGATGCAGCGCCCTCGCGCCCGATGCGGATTGGCGAAGGTTCCGCGCGTATCCCCTATGACGCGCCTTCGTTCTTCAACATTTCCGGCATGAGCTATGGCGCCCTGTCCCGCCCAGCGATTACGGCGCTGTCGCACGGTGCGGCCAAGGCGGGCTGCTGGATGAACACTGGCGAGGGCGCGCTGTCTCCCTTTCACCTCGAAGGCGGCTGCGATATCGTTTTCCAGATCGGGACAGCCAAGTACGGCGTGCGCGATGAGCACGGCAATCTGAGCGATGAGAAGCTACGGGAAATCGCCGCGCACGAGAATGTGCGCATGTTCGAGATCAAGCTCTCCCAAGGCGCAAAACCCGGCAAAGGCGGTATCCTTCCTGCAGAGAAAGTCAGCGCGGAAATCGCCAAAATACGCGGCATCCGCGAAGGTGAAGCCTCGATTTCGCCCAATCGCCACACGGATATCGCCAACAACGAAGACCTGCTGGATATGATCGCGCATATTCGCGAGGTCACGGGAAAGCCGGTTGGTTTTAAAACCGTGGTCGGGGCGTATGGCTGGCTTGGAGAACTCTTTGCCGAGATCAACCGGCGCGGTCTGCAAAGCGCACCCGATTTCATCACAGTCGACAGCGGCGATGGCGGCACCGGTGCCGCGCCGCTCGCGCTGATTGATAATGTCGGGCTGACCTTGCGCGAAGCGCTGCCGATGATGGTTGATCAGCGCAATAAGGCCGGCCTCAAAGACCGCATTCGCATTGTCGCGAGTGGGAAGCTGGTGACGCCCAGCGAGGTTGCGTGGGCGCTGTGCGCGGGCGCGGACTTCACGATTTCGGCGCGCGGCTTTATGTTTGCGCTGGGCTGTATCCAGGCAATGAAGTGCGACAAGAACACGTGTCCGACGGGCATCACAACTCACGATCCGCATCTTCAGCGTGGCCTCGATCCCGCGAACAAAGCGGTGCGGGTCGCCAATTTTGTGGCGCAGATGAAGAAAGAAGTCGGTATCATCGCGCACAGCGTCGGCGTGCCAGGTCCGCGCCGAATGAACCGCCACCACGTGCGCTTGGTCTGCGCGGACGGGCTTTCTCGTCCGTTTGATGAACTCTTCCCGCCGGTGCCAGAACCCCAATTGGAAACCGCCTGACCCAGTTATTTAAAGCGGATGCGTCAGGGAGCCTCATAAGCCGGGTTCTGTCTCCGCGCCCGGTATCCGATGGGACGAGCCCACAAGACCTAGACCGCGAGGGCAGCCATTCATCTTGGCCACCTGTTGCCAAGCGGCTCTAGCAGCCAACCCGGATCTCTCGGCGCGAAACGCACCTGCCGCACACTCCCATAGAAGGGCGGCGCGAGACCCCTATTTGGCCTTGCTCCGGGTGGGGTTTGCCATGCGGGTCTTGTTGCCAAGCCCCCGGTGCGCTCTTGCCGCACCCTTTCACCCTTGCCTGTGGCCGCCATCTGAAATCAGCGTGGCCCATCGGCGGTTTGCTCTCTGTGGCACTTTCCCTCGGCTTGCGCCGGGCGGGCGTTACCCGCCACCCTCGTTTCGTGGAGCCCGGACTTTCCTCGCGCCGAAAC
>JBCCKJ010000190.1:0-5401 GCA_039027455.1 Pseudomonadota bacterium
CGTCGAAGCGCTCATCCTTCTTGAAGTGCTTCTTGTTGGGATCACCCACCATCTCTTCGATCAGAGCGTCCCATTCCTCACGCACGGAGTCGACGTCGATCGCGTCGAGCGCGTCGAAATCGGTGGTGTAAAAACGCGGGGTCAGCATCGTGTCCTGCGTGGCGAGTTCCATCGCCTCTTCGCTGGTCATCGGCTTATAGGCGTTCATTTGATCCTCCCGGCGTTGAAGCTGACTTCATAGAGTTCGGCCATATCGAAATAGGCGGCCGCCTTGATCAGCGCGCGCTTGAAGGGTCCCGCGCGCGTGATGGTGGCGGTGCGTTCGAAAATCTCGCGGCTGCCGAATGGAATGGAGATCGGTGCGCCGTGGATGCGAACCTTGTCGCCCGCTTCCATCAACACGCCATCGGGCAAGTCGACATGCGCGTGAAAGTGTTCGGGGCTTTGCTCGACCGTGATCGTGCATGGCACGTCAAACACGCGCTGTGTTTCTGCGCGCTCGCCTAATGCGCCGTTGGCGTTGATAGCCGATCCCGTTGCTATCGTCGTTTCCATCACTCGCGTCCTTTCTCCATCATGTCTTGATAGATTTCGTGCGTTTTCCCTCCGAAGGCGTGCAGCTCGACCGAGCGGCCCGTTTGCGTGTCGCGCAAAGTCATCCCGCCATTGTCCCAGGTGATGAGTTCGAACGGGACGGCCGAGCCAAGGCCATTCTCTTGGCGACCTGTGACCATCGCGCGCGCGGTGGCGCGGACAAAGCCGCCTTCGCCTTGGGCAAACCGGCCGAGCTCAAGTCCTGTCTCAGCGTCTGAGACCCAGACCGCGCCGTCGGCCGCGTCGTGAAACTTGATGCTGCGCGTATCGACCGACATCACCCCGTTTTCCGCCCGGATTTCCTCGGGAACGCCTTGCCGGTCGAAAAAACCAAGGCTGGTCGACGTCGCCAGCGCAAGGCTGAAAGCGATCACGCTCGCGCCGGCGATCACTGGCACTTTGTGGATGCCGATATCAGCGGGTTTGTTGATCGCTTGGGTGGTCATGCCGGGGCTCCTCCGAGATCTTTTGTAGCGCTTTGAGGGGCTGCATCTTTGACATCGGTCAAATGGCGCTCAATCGGAGCAAACTCAGCGCAGGCGTCCGCCAATTTCGACGCCACGCCTTCGGCATCGGGCACCGCGCGTAGCAAAGGCTGCGGCTTCAGAAAGCGGAACGGGCGAGCGTGCGGCCAGAGCAAGAGATAGCCCAGACGATGCTTCACCTTCAGGTCCAGCGCGATATCGCCATGGCCTTTGCTGCGCGGCTTCAGATTGGCCGCGCCAATATGCTTAAGCGGAATGCTGATCCGCTTCTCGACCGCCAAGCCCGCAAGGATCAAAAGCCGATGGCTGGTAAGGACATAGGCGGATTTGCGCGCGGAATAAAAGCCCATCGCGAGAAGGATAAGCGCACCCGCTAGGCCCATAATCGCGACCGTCATCGCGCTTGGAAGACCATCGTTAAAGAACGCGATCACGCTCAGGATGGCGAAGTAAATCAATACGCTGTTCGTGTGGAAAGCCGACGCGGCGTGCCGGAACGGTTCCGGTTTGCCGCGCCACAACACTTCCTCCCCTGCGGCGCGGCGGAACATGATCTCCGCCGCCGCCTCGGGCACTTCGCCTTGACCATGGCTGGTTAGCGACCGCGCGTGCGCGATGCCGCTTCTAGCCATGGGGCCAGCTGTAGTGGACGCGTTTAGATCCATGGTTCACTCCGCTCGGGCGTCGCGTACATGTACCCGCCGCCGTAATAGGCCTGGATCTTGTCCTCCTCGAGGCGCGTGATCTGGCCTGGTGTTTTGACCCGCGGCACATCCGCGAAATGGTCTTTCGTGATGGCGTCGATCTGGACGAGCTCGGGGTTTTCCCACCCAAGACCGTGCAGAAGGCCTTTGGATTGAACTGCCGCCACCATCATGGGCGCCAGCACCTTGTCGCCCGCCGTGGTCTCGATCTCGATGTAGCGGATCAGATGCTCGGCTTGATCGACCCAGATATCGCTGACTTTGCCCGCCAGCTCTTTGTTGCAGTCATAGACCGGCCAGCCGACGATGTTGGGATCGTTGGGGGCGATCATGATATCGTGGCTGTCGGCCAAAGGCACGATCCGCGGACGTCCATCAAAAGTAAGATCGGGATAGTCCTGCCGGTTGGCCCAGGCCGCCGGGCCAACGCCGTCTTTCATGGGATCGCCGGTCGGAACGTAGGGCGAGCCGCTTCCGCCGAAGGTTTGCGTCGCCGCAATATCCATGCTGTCGCGCGGCTGGTCTTCCGGCACGTAAGTGCCCCGGCCGTGCGGCAGTTTGAACACTTTCTTCGGAGCGGCTAGTAAAGGCGTGCTCTCGACGGCGCCGGTCACATCGTGCTCAAGCGGGTAGCCTTCGCGGCGGCTTTCGCGGTTCAGATAGATCACCAGACCGATGAAGAAGAACAGGAACAGCCAAAAGGCGAGCTCGGCCACGTCAAACGTGCCGACGATGTAAGTGGCATTCATCGCCAGAATGCCGAAAGTATCAGGAAGTGTCATTTCAAGGTCCTCCGGTGGATCTGTGCGGCTGTCCTTCGGCTTATCCCGTGGCGTGGGGCGGTCGCGGTCATGTTGGGAACTCACGCAGGCCAAAGCTCTGGTCCGCGTCTCCCTTCAATTCGGTGGTGGTTCTGCGATGGCGTCCGACAAGCGGCCCTATCGCGGCGAGACCTGCAAGAAGCAGCAGGATTTCGATGATGTAGACAGAGGTGTATCCGGTCGCGCGCGTGGCCCCGACGATGACGTCACCGCCGTTCATCGCGAGCGCGGCGAACCCGTCGCGAAACGCGCCGCCCAAGGCGATGCCCGCGCCGGCGCAGGTGGCTTGCACCGCGCCCCACGCGCCGAGCGCCAGCCCGGCGGACGCGCTCTTGGCGAGGTTCATCGCTTCGATCAGCGTTCCGACCGAGAAGAGGCCAAGGCCCAGCCCAATCGCAAAGGCGCCTAGGAAGAGCATCAGAGGGGAGACAAAGGGCGCGGCGAAAATTACCAGCAGGAACGCAGCCAGCCCGGTCACCAGACCCGCTCCGGCGATCCTGAGAGGATCGTTGCCTCGGCCCAAGGATCGCGCCGAGAGCATGAATCCGGCGAGGGCGCCCATGGCCCACGCGCCAGTAAGACCTGTGGTGGCTCCGACACTCAGTCCAAGGACTTCGCCGCCATAGGGCTCGAGCAGCGCGTCCTGCATCGCAAACCCGGCGGACCCAATGCCGATGCCGGTCAATAGCCGCGCGTTGGATCCATCGCGTACGAAGGAGTTCCACAAATCGCCAAAAGTGGGGCCGCCCTCATCGCCTTGGGTCAGCGCAGTGTTGCGCGCTTCCTGCTTCCAAAGCGCCACCAGATTGAGCGCCATGGTGATCACTGCTGCGCCCTGAATGACCTGGATGAGTCGCGTGTTTGAGAAGTCGATCAGAAGACCGCCCATCACAAAAGCGGCGAACATCATGCCCACCAACAGCATGACATAGAGCAACGCGACCGCCCGTGGGCGTTTGTCCTCTGGGGCCAGATCGCTCGTCAGCGCGAGCCCGGCAGTTTGCGTCACATGAATGCCGATGCCCGTGAGAAGAAAAGACGCCGCTGCCGCAACGGTCGCGAGCGTAAAGGTCGTGTCGTTCTCAAACAGGATCAGCGCGAACGGCATGATCGCCAAGCCTGCGAACTGCATCAGTGTGCCGAACCAGATGTACGGAACGCGCCGCCAGCCCAGCACGGATTTGTGCGTGTCCGACTTGTGCCCGATCAGCGCACGGAAAGGCGCGGCGATAAGCGGGATGGCGATGAGCAATGCGACGAGGAACGTCGGGACGCCCAGCTCCACGATCATCACACGGTTGAGTGTGCCGTTCAAAAGCACGGTCGCCATGCCGACGCTCACCTGGAAGAGCGACAGGCGCAGCAATCGCGCGAGCGGCAGGTCCGCGCTCGCCGCGTCGGCAAAGGGCAGCCAACTCGCAAGGACTTGGCCCAGAGTGGGGGCGTCAGGGCCCGGAGGAGGGAGCGGCTGCGACGTCATGCGCGCTTCACGATCTCCATAGCCTGGCTGGTGTAGAACCCGCTCGAAACCCGCTGCGTGCGGCCAACGCGCCATTCCGGCATCGCTTCGGCAATACGGGCGCGCAATTCGGTCTCGGCTATCGGAACTATGGCGGGGGAACTGTCGCTCTTGGGAAAGACTTTCCCGAACTTGTGCATCGCCCCCAACATCCGCGTGTAAGGCGCGAAGGTGAACACGATGGAGGTTTCGGTGCGCTCGGAGAGCTTTCTCAGCGCGTCGACCAGATCCTCGATCTCATAGTGAATGAGCGAATCCATCGCGACCACGTGGTCGAAAAGGCCAAGCTCCGGGTCAAGCATATCGCCCGACTTCCAGAAGATGCGCCCATGGCCGGTGAAGGAGGGGCAACGTTCGCGCGCAACGTCGACAAGACCGGCGGCTACATCGATGCCCGTGACCTCCGCGCCGCGATAGGCCGCGGCCAAGGTCAACCCACCGGTGCCGCAGCCTGCGTCCAGCACTCGAACACGACGCAAATCTGCCGGTAGCCAATCGACTAGAAGGGTGCGCATCGTGTCGCGGCCCGCACGCACGGTGGCGCGAATGCCGCTGACTTTCGCGTCAGAGGTTAGATCGATCCAGGCTTGGCGCGCGGTGCTGTCGAAATAGGCGGCCAGCTCTTCGCGGCGATCGGCGTAACCGTTGGCCGCATGGATCGCCTTCACCGCCGCGCGGCGATCCATGACATCGGGTGCAATTTTTTCGGAGTATTGTGTGGCCATTACTCAAACCCCAGAAAATCGAAGATATCGCGATCTTTCATCGGCGCAGCGCTGGTCGGCTCGACGCCGGCCCACAGCATCGCAGCCAGACGCAAATATTCGTCCTGCGCTTGCTGCACTTCGGGGCTGTCGGGCATTTCGAACAGCGTGCACTTCTTGAGGCGCGACTTGCGGATCTCGTCGACGTCGCGGAAATGCGCGAGGCGTTGCATGCCGATTTCGTCGCAGAAGCGATCAATCTCGTCGGTTTCCCGGCTGCGGTTGGCGACCACACCAGCCAGGCGCACATCGTAGTTCTTCGATTTGGCGCCGATGGCCGCGACAATCCGGTTCATCGCGAAAATGCTGTCAAAATCGCTCGCGGCGACCACCAAAGCGCGCTCGGCGTGCTGCAAAGGCGCGGCAAATCCGCCGCACACCACATCGCCCAGAACGTCAAAAATCACCACATCGGTGTCTTCGAGCAGGTGGTGCTGCTTGAGCAGTTTCACGGTTTGGCCGACCACATAGCCGCCGCACCCGGTTCCGGCGGGCGGGCCACCCGCTTCGACGC
>JBCCKJ010000191.1:0-5390 GCA_039027455.1 Pseudomonadota bacterium
AGCTTCCTTCAGGAGATCGGCGGTCTGATACGTCAGGCGGTCTGGATCCTCCACAAACCACTGCTTGCGGGCCTCCATCGGCGTGCGCCCGTCGCGAATGTCTTCCACCAGCCAAACGAAGTTTTTCGAGGCCAGTTCATCGAGTTCAACCGATGGTCCTGACTGCGTCGCAACTTTGAGAGCGTCGAGATCATAATCAGCCGGATCAAGACCTTCGGAGCCGATCGCTTCGATAAAGCCTATGAGGTCCTTCGCTGCCCCCACCGCCCAAGGAGCCACTGGAGGACCAGCGGGTACAAACTCCGCCTGATCAACCGGATTGGAAACCATCACAGGAAACGCGTCTTCGAACGTTTGCGCGTCGGCGGTTTCAGACGTTTCAGGTGCGACTTCGTCTTGCGGCGTTTCAGACGCGTCCGAATTCAGCGGTTCGGCGTCCTGCGCAAGCGCCGCCGCCGTCATCGCGCTGCCCACAGCCAACGCAATAGCCAGTCTAGCCGTTGCCATGTCCAAGAATGCAGCGCGCATCTTCGCCTCGATCCCATTCACTTGCCGCACAGTTCGCGGCCAATCCCAAGTCGTCTGGCTTATACCCTTGCTCACCCCTTCCTATCAACCGCTCCGCCTTTCGCGGCCCTGAAGCGCCCGATTCCGAGGAAATCACTTTGGCCATCAGCCAAATGGTGACGAGCCGGAAATGCACGCCTAAGGCGACGCCACAATGTCCTCCACTAGCCCAGCCATGTCGCGCTTTGCGCCCATCGCCGCCGCTGCGGCAGGGGTCGGCTTTTTGGCTTTGATGGACGCGTTTATGAAGAGCGCGGCCATGGCTTCAGGCGCTTACAGCGCCACGGTTCTGCGTTCGCTTGTCGGGTTGGCCATCATCGCGCCGTTTTGGTTGTTCCAGAGGAAAGGTTGGCCCGCGCGAACAACCTTCAAGCTTCATCTGGAACGGGGCATCATCTCGGCCTTTATGGCGCTTAGCTTCTTTTTCGCGATCACAAAGATGCCGCTTGCTGAGGCCATCGCGATAAGCTTTGTCGCGCCCATCATAGCGCTCTATTTCGCCCGCGTTTTTCTGGGCGAGAGCATTCGGCGCGAAGCGTATATTGCAAGCGTGCTGGGCTTTATCGGTACACTGGTGATCGTTGGAGGGCAGATTGGCATCGGCGGAGAAGAGGCGCGACCGATCTCGCGTGATCTCGCCCTTGGATTGGCCGCGATGGGCTTTTCTGCCTTGCTCTACGCCTACAATTTCGTCGTGATCCGCAAGCAAAGCCAGGTGGCCGGGCCAGTCGAGGTAGCCACCTTTCACAGCGGTGTGGCCGCGTTTGTGCTGCTCCTGTTTGCGCCCTTCTTTTGGGATACACCCGGCCTCGAAGCTTTGAAGTCCGTCACGGCAGCAGGCGCTCTAACGGTGGCGGGTGCCATGGCGATTGCCTGGGCCTACGCCCGCGCCGAGACGCAAGTGCTTGTCCCGATGGAATACACCGGGTTTCTTTGGGCGAGTGTGTTTGGATGGCTGTTCTTCCGCGAAGAAGTGACCTGGCCTACCCTACTGGGTGCAGTTCTTATCGTCGCGGGATGCTGGATCGCCACGAAAAAGCGGGCCGAAGCCAGCTAAGCCTGCGAGAATAGCGGCATCGCGATCGGCGTGGCACTCTTGACCTTGGCCCGTTGCTCACTCACTTGAAGTGAAAGAGCAATCTCCGGGCCTAGATCACCCGGACCCCCTCTCGCCTACCCCCTTTGCGAGAGGGCCAGCACGAAAGGATGGGATATCCCGATGACAGCTATCGGCAAGGACACACTCGCAACCCGTTCGACCCTGAATGTGAACGGCACCGACTACGCCATTTATTCGCTGGCCAAGGCAGCCGAGCAGCTTGGAGATATCTCAAAGCTTCCGATCTCGATGAAGGTGCTACTGGAGAATCTCCTGCGCTTCGAAGATGAGGGCTTCACCGTAAGTCGTGAGCACCTTCAAGCGATCGTCGATTGGCAGAAAGACCCCGTCACCGGCAGTGAAATCCAATACCGCCCGGCGCGCGTGCTGCTGCAAGACTTTACGGGTGTCCCTTGCGTGGTTGACCTCGCCGCGATGCGCGATGCTATCAAAAAACTGGGCGGCGACACGCAGAAGATCAATCCGCAAGTCCCCGTCGATCTGGTGATCGATCACTCCGTTATGGTCGACGAGTTCGGCCACCCGCAGGCGATGGAAGCAAACATGCGCCTGGAGTATGAGCGCAACGCAGAGCGTTATGATTTCCTGAAATGGGGCTCAAAGAGCTTCAAGAACTTCACGGCTGTGCCGCCGGGCACTGGCATCTGCCACCAGGTCAACTTGGAATATATCGGTCGCGGCGTGTGGGCGAGCGAAGATGAAACCGGCGCCATGGTCGCCTATCCTGACACGTGCGTTGGAACAGACAGCCACACCACGATGATCAACGGACTCGGTGTATTGGGTTGGGGTGTTGGTGGGATCGAAGCGGAAGCTGCGATGCTTGGCCAGCCGATCTCCATGCTGATCCCCGAAGTCGTGGGCTTCAAGCTCACCGGACGGATGTCCGAAGGGGTGACCGCTACCGATCTTGTGCTGACCTGCGTGCAAATGCTGCGCGAAGTGGGCGTTGTGGGGCGTTTCGTGGAGTTTTACGGGCCTGGCGTCGCGAACCTCACCCTCGCCGATCGGGCCACAATCGCCAATATGGCACCCGAATACGGAGCAACCTGCGGCTTCTTTGGCATCGACGACAAGACGATCGATTACATGCGCCTGACCGGACGCCCCGAAGACAATCTGGCTTTGGTGGAAGCCTACGCCAAAGAACAGGGCATGTGGTTCGACCCTGAGGCCGAACCGGTCTTTTCGAACACGCTCGAACTCGACATGACCAGCGTCGTGCCCAGCCTGGCCGGTCCAAAGCGCCCGCAGGATCGCGTTATCCTGCCCGAAGTGGACGAGCTGTTTAAAGAGGATCTCTCGAGGGTCTACAACAAGAGCAAACCTGCCCGCGTGGCTGTTGAAGGTAAGGACCATGACATCGGCGACGGCGACGTCGTGATTGCGGCCATCACAAGCTGCACCAACACATCCAATCCCGATGTGATGATCGCCGCTGGGCTAGTCGCCAAAAAGGCGGTCGAAAAGGGCCTAAAGCCAAAGCCTTGGGTGAAGACTTCGCTCGCGCCCGGCAGCCAGGTGGTGACCGATTATCTGGAGAAATCGGGCCTGCAAGATGATCTCGACGCGATCGGTTTTGATCTGGTCGGTTATGGCTGCACCACCTGCATCGGCAACAGCGGCCCATTGGCGCCGCCCATTAGTAAAGCTGTCAACGGTAACGACATTGTCGCCGCATCTGTCCTCTCGGGCAATCGCAACTTCGAAGGCCGCGTCAGTCAGGATGTGCGCGCGAACTTTCTGGCCTCGCCGCCATTGGTTGTGGCCTATGCGCTCAAAGGCACGGTGACCGAGGACATCACGGCAACGCCAATCGGGCAAGACCAGAGCGGTGAGGATGTAATGCTCGCTGATTTGTGGCCCACCAATGCCGAAGTGGCCGAACACCGCGCCGCGAATATCGACCGTTCCATGTTCGAAACCCGCTACGCGAATGTCTACGACGGGGATGAGCACTGGCAGGAGATTACAGTGGAGCCCTCGGACACCTATCCGTGGCGGGCGGGTAGCACCTATGTCGCCAACCCGCCCTATTTTGAGGGCATGGAAATGACTCCGGCGCCGGTGACCGACATCATTGACGCCAAGCCCATGGCGATCCTCGGAGACTCCGTCACGACCGATCACATCTCCCCAGCCGGTGCGATCAAGGAAGACAGCCCGGCGGGCGTTTACCTCAAAGGCAACCAAGTCCTGAAGAAGGACTTCAACTCGTATGGGTCGCGGCGCGGTAATCACGACGTGATGATGCGAGGCACCTTCGCCAATATCCGCATCAAGAACGAGATGGTTCCGGGCGTTGAAGGGGGCTTTACCACCTATAATGGCGAGCAAATGCCGATCTACGACGCCGCGATGAAGCACAAGGAAGACGGCACCCCGCTCATCGTGATCGGTGGCAAGGAATACGGCACCGGCTCTTCGCGCGACTGGGCGGCCAAAGGCACCATCCTGCTCGGCGTGCGCGCGGTGATCGTCGAAAGCTTCGAGCGCATTCACCGTTCGAACCTCGTCGGCATGGGCGTGCTGCCGCTTCAATTCAAAGATGGGGCGACCCGCACATCACTCGGCCTGACTTCAGATGACACTTTCTCGATCAAGGACCTAGCCGATCTTGAGCCCGGGCAGGATGTCGACGTCGAAGTCACCCGCGCCGATGGCTCCCGTTTCACATTCCCAGCGCTCTGCCGGATCGATACGGCCAACGAGATGGAGTACTATCGCAACGGCGGCATCCTCCATTATGTGCTTCGCAAACTGGCCGCATGAGGACGCGATGAGCCATCGAACGTTATGGATAGGTCTAAGCGCGGGGCTGCTAGCATCAGCGGCGTGCTCGGATAAGCCCGGTAAAGACAGCGACGAACGCTCCTCTCCGTCACCGCTTCTCATGCCGCGGCTGGCGGCCGCTGACACTGCGCCAAGTGCTGCGCAATCGCTCAGCTTGGTCCGCGATCTTAGCCCAGCCGAGGTTGCCTCTTTGATCGAGACGGGCGACGTGCGGGTCATCGACGTTCGAACGGACGAAGAGGTGGCGCAAGGCGTCCTGCCGGGGGCTGAGCACATCGCGATGAGCGAGTTTGATCCCGCAGCGGTTGCGACGTCCGATAGCCGACCTATCCTTCTGTATTGTCGGTCTGGACGACGATCGCGCGTCGTAGGCGAGGCCTTGGTTGAACACACAGGCGAGCCTGCCCAACACCTCGATGGCGGCATTCTCGCTTGGGCTGAGGCCGGCTATCCAATCGAACAGCCGTAGCTTTTGTCCGCGAGTTAGCCTTCCTGCTCATCGTCAAACAGGCCGGATTGACCGCCGGACCCTTGAGCCGGGTTCCTCTTGGGGATGCCTAGCCCCAAATGCTCCCAGCCCGCATCGTTGAGCACGCGGCCCCGCGCGGTGCGCGCCAGCAGTCCGAGTTGGATCAGATACGGCTCGACCACGTCTTCGACCGTGTCGCGCGGTTCAGCGAGGCCTGCGGCCAGCGTCTCGACGCCCACCGGGCCGCCCTTATAGGTCTCTGCGATCATGGTGAGGTAGCGCCGATCCATCGCGTCAAGACCAAGGCTGTCAATCTCAAGCCGGGTCAGCGCGTCATCGGCGATGGCCCGCGTAATCGTGTCTTGGCCCGCGACCTGCGCAAAGTCGCGCACGCGCCGCAGCAAGCGCCCCGCCACGCGAGGTGTCCCGCGTGAGCGCCGG
>JBCCKJ010000192.1:0-5371 GCA_039027455.1 Pseudomonadota bacterium
GCGCTTTCATTGCCGACGTCGCCGAGCTGGCAAGTGCAGATCCCACGCTTGCCCTCGGCGACACCCATTCCCGCATGCCGTGGTGGAGCCGTAGCGTCGATTCGACCTACCTCACCGGCAAACGCGTTTTCATCTTTGGCGACGCCACGCACGCCGTCGCCGCGGCCCGTATCGCGCGCGACGAGCTCGGCTTCGAGGTGTGCGGCCTCGGCTGCTACAACCGCGAATTCGCCCGCGAAATCCGCGCGGCGGCCAAGGAATACGGCGTCGAGCCGCTCATCACCGACGATCATCTCTCGGTGGAAGAGGCGATCATCGAAGCCGCGCCCGAAATGGTGCTGGGCACGCAAATGGAGCGGCACATCGCAAAGCGTCTGGGCATGCCCTGCGCGGTGATTTCCGCACCGGTGCACGTGCAGGATTTCCCCGCACGCCACAGCCCCCAAATGGGTTTTGAAGGCGCGAATGTGATCTTCGACACTTGGGTCCACCCGCTGGTGATGGGTCTGGAAGAGCACCTCCTCACGATGTTCCGCGAAGACTTCGAGTTCTCCGACGAGGCCGGCGCGTCGCACCACGCGGCGCATTTGCCCAAGGCCATGCCCGCCAAGCCCTGGGTCGATCCAGCCGAACCCGCTCCGCTTGTGGAGCCCGCCAATGACGAGGCGCAGGGCGATACCATCTGGACCGAGGAAGCCTCGCGCGAGCTCAAAAAGATCCCGTTCTTCGTGCGCGGCAAGGCGCGGCGCAACACCGAAGCCTACGCCGCCGAACAAGGGCGTGCGGAGATTGATCTCGAAACCCTGTATGACGCGAAGGCGCATTATGCACGGTAAGGCGGGCATCCCAGAGAAGACCCCCAGCGTCTTTGGCCACGATGCGCCTGTCAGCGTAGCGATCATCACGCTCGACAATCATTTGAAAGGCGCGGTGGAGCGCGCCGACGCGCTTCTCTCGCAAGAGAGCATCTCGCTTTCCCTCCACGCCGCGTCCGAATGGGGCAGCGACGAAGCCGCTCTTGCTGAAGCTAAGGCTGCGATCGCCGAGGCCGACATCGTCATCGCGACCATGCTGTTCGTGGACGATCACGTCCGCCTGATCATGCCCGCTTTGGAAGCGCGCCGCGAAGACTGCGCCGCGATGGTGTGCCGCATGTCCGCCGGCGAGATTGTGAAGCTTACGCGGATGGGCAATTACCGCATGGACGCGCCGGCGAAAGGCCCGCTCGCGCTTCTGAAGAAGCTGCGCGGATCGAAGAAGCCTGGTTCATCCAGCTCAGGCGCGGGCCAGATGAAGATGCTGCGGCGTCTTCCCAAAATCCTAAAGTTCATCCCCGGCACCGCGCAGGATGTGCGCGCCTACTTCCTGACCCTGCAATATTGGCTCGCGGGCTCGGATGAAAACGTGATCGCGATGGTACGCGCGTTGATTGAGCGGTACGCGGCGGGCGAACGCGCGGGGCGCAAAGGCCTCGTCAAGGCCGATCCACCGCGCGAATATCCCGAGACCGGGGTTTACCATCCGCGCAGCCGCCAAAAAATCTCCCGGAGCATTCGTGTCCTTCCGCAAGATCGGGGCCGCGGCGCGCCTGGACGCAACGGCACCGTTGGGCTCGTTTTGCTGCGCTCTTACCTGCTGGGCAACGACGCCGACCACTACGATGGCGCCATCGCCGCACTTGAAGCCGAAGGCCTTAAGGTCGTGCCGGTGTTCGCGAGCGGGCTTGATGCGCGCCCGGCCATCGAGAAGTTCTTTGTCGATGAAAAGGGCCGCCCCACCGTCGACGCCGTCATCAATCTCACCGGTTTCTCGCTCGTAGGCGGACCAGCCTATAACGACTCCGAAGCCGCTCGCGACGTTTTGAGCGACCTCGACGTGCCCTACATTGCGGCGCACGCGCTTGAGTTCCAATCGCTCGAAGAATGGCGGGATCGCGAACAAGGCCTGCTGCCGCTTGAAGCGACAATGATGGTCGCGCTGCCGGAACTCGATGGTTCCAGTGTGCCGTCGGTGTTCGGTGGCCGCTCGGCCTCAACTGGCGGTCAATGCGAAGGTTGCGACCGTCGTTGCCAGCGCCCGGACACGCAGGGCTTGCGCGCTATGCAGGGCTGCCCTGAACGCGCCGAAGCTCTCGCCGCAAGGGTGCTCAAATTGATCCGGCTGCGCCGTTCGCAGCGCGCGGAACGCAAGCTGGCGATCGTCCTGTTTAACTTCCCGCCCAACGCCGGGGCGACCGGAACCGCCGCGTTTATGGCGGTGCACGAATCTCTGTACGCCACCCTGCAACGCCTCAGCGATGAAGGCTACGACGTCGAAGTTCCCGAAAGCGTGGACGCATTGCGCGCCGAACTGCTCGAAGGCAATTCGGCCAAGTATGGCGCAGAGGCGAACGTTGCCCATCGCATTCCCGCCGACGAACACGTCGCGCGCGAGCGCTATCTTTCGGACATCGAGGCCGCTTGGGGCCCCGCACCTGGTCGCCAGTTGAGCGATGGCAGCCATATCCAGGTGCTGGGCGCGCATTTCGGCAACGTCTTTGTCGGCGTGCAACCCGGCTTTGGCTACGAAGGCGATCCGATGCGCCTGCTGTTCGAAGGCGGCTTTGCGCCCACCCACGCCTTCAGCGCCTTCTATCGCTACATCCGCGAAGATTTTGGCGCGCATTCGGTGCTGCACTTTGGCACGCACGGCGCGCTCGAATTCATGCCGGGCAAGCAGACCGGCATGACGAGCGAATGCTGGCCCGAACGCCTGATTGGCGATCTGCCCAATTACTACCTTTACGCGGCCAACAACCCTTCGGAAGGCATGCTGGCGAAGCGACGCTCGAGCGCGACACTGGTGAGCTATCTCACCCCCGCCCTAGCCCACGCTGGACTCTACAAGGACTTAGCCGATCTTAAAGCGAGCGTGGAGCGCTGGCGCGCGAGCGACGACGCGTCAGAGCGCGATGATCTAGCCGCGCTGATCAAGGATCAATGCGAAGCGGTCGATCTGGAATTCGGCCCGATCGAGGAGCTTTCGCGCCGCCTCTACGAACTGGAAGAAACGCTGATCCCGCACGGGCTGCATGTATTCGGGAAAAACCCGGAAGGCCAAGCCCGCGAGGACATGATCGAAGCAATGGCCGCCGCCGCCGAAGAGGTTGGCGAGCACGACGAGCAGCCGGACCGCGAAGCCTTGGGCGAAAGGCTGGATGCCAGCGACGAATTGGGATCTCTGATCCACGCGCTCGATGGAACCTATGTCGCGCCCGCGCCGGGCGGGGACGTCGTGGTCAATCCCGATGTGCTCCCGACGGGCCGTAACATTCACGGGTTTGATCCCTTCCTTCTGCCGTCGCGCTACGCGTGCAAACAGGGCGAAGAGCAGGCGGAACGGTTGCTCGCCAAGCACTCGGAGGCGGGCGAGGCCTTCCCCGAAAGCATCGCCATGGTGCTGTGGGGCACCGACAACATGAAGACCGAGGGCGTCCAAATCGCCCAAGCCATGCGGCTAATCGGCGCGCGTCCACGGCGCGATTCCTATGGCCGTCTGGCCGGGGCGGAGCTTACTTCGCTTGAAGACCTAGGACGCCCGCGTGTTGACGTGGTGATCACGCTTTCGGGCATCTTCCGCGATCTCCTGCCAATGCAAACGCGGATGCTGGCTGAAGCCGCCTATCTGGCGGCGAGCGCGGACGAGCCACTTGAGCAGAATTTCATTCGCAAACATAGCCTTGCCTACGCTGAGACGCATGAATGCGATCTGGAAACAGCCGCTTTGCGGGTCTTCTCCAACGCCGAAGGCGCGTATGGCGCGAACGTCAATCAGATGATCGAAGGCGGCACCTGGGCCGACCCGGATGAGCTCGCCAACGCTTTCGAGATAAACAAGGGCTTTGCCTACGGCGTAAGCGGTTCGCCGGTCCAGCAACGCGAGCTACTGCAAAGCGCGCTCAGCACGGTCGACTTCACCTACCAGAACCTTGAGAGCATTGAGCTGGGTCTCAACGATGTCGATCAATATGTCGACGGGCTTGGCGGCGTCTCGCGCTCGGTTGCGAAAGCCAAAGGCGAAGACGCCCCGGTTTACATCCTCGATGCGACGCGCGGCCAAACCAAAGTCCGCACGCTCAGCGAACAGATCGATCTGGAAGCGCGCACGCGTACGCTCAATCCAAAGTGGTTCGAGGGGCTTCTCGATCATGGATACGAAGGCGTGCGCACGATCGAGGGCCATGTGACCAGCACTCTCGGATGGTCGGCCACCACCGGCCAAGTGAACCCGTGGGTGTATCAGAAGATTTCCGAGACATTCGTACTCGACGCCGAAATGCGTCGCCGTCTCGCAAAGCTCAATCCGAAGAGTTCCGCTCGGGTCGCCAACCGCTTGCTCGAAGCGTGCGACCGCCAGCTTTGGGAACCGGATGAAGAAACGCTCGCAGCCTTGCGCGACGCGAGCGACGAACTCGAAGACCGCCTCGAAGGCGTCTTCGTGGAAGAGTGAGAGAGGGATCAGACACGCTATGAATTTGCTCGACACGAAATCGAAGTTTGATCGAACCGACGGCGAAGGCTCGGTTCAGGTCCGGCTCGACCCGCGCGATCAGATCAAAGGCGCAAAAGTCTTTGCGGTGTACGGCAAAGGCGGGATTGGCAAATCCACGACGTCGTCCAACCTTTCAGCCGCGTTTTCGAAGCTGGGCCACCGGGTGCTCCAAATCGGTTGCGATCCCAAGCACGACAGCACCTTTACGCTCACCAAGAAACTGATGCCGACCGTGATCGATGTGCTCGAGACGGTCGAGTTTCATTCCGAAGAGCTGCGCCCCGACGATTACATGTTCGAAGGGTATAACGGCGTGATGTGCGTCGAAGCGGGTGGCCCGCCCGCCGGAACCGGGTGCGGCGGCTATGTGGTCGGCCAGACCGTCAAACTGCTCAAGCAGCACCACCTTCTCGAAGACACCGACGTGGTGATTTTTGACGTGTTGGGCGATGTGGTGTGCGGCGGGTTTGCCGCGCCTTTGCAGCACGCCGAGCGCGCTTTGGTGGTTGCCGCGAACGATTTTGACAGCATTTTCGCGATGAACCGGATTGTCGCGGCCATCGGCGCCAAGTCGAAGAACTACGATGTGCGCCTGGCTGGTGTGGTGGCCAATCGCAGCCGCGAGACCGACGAGATTGATCGCTTCTGCGACGAAATCGGCATGCAACGCCTCGCGCATTTCCGCGATGTGGATGAGATCCGCAAGTCGCGCCTCAAGAAGTGCTCACAATCTGCACTTTTATTTGGATGTCATGCGGCAAGCCCGCGAGCACTTAGAAATCGGCACCTACGCAAGTTGGCATTTGGATTGGATTACGCGGTTTGAGGAAGGGGACGGAAC
>JBCCKJ010000193.1:0-5297 GCA_039027455.1 Pseudomonadota bacterium
CGCGGCTCAAGCGGCTTCACAAACAGAAGCGATTGCGCCTTGTTGGGCTGGACCTGCCAAGCTTTACTGTCGCCGATGGCGACGTTCTGGATCGCCTCGTCGTCGGCAAATTTGACTGTCGTCTGCACCTTAACCTTGCCGCGAATAGTGAACACCGTGTTGGCGTCATACACCTCGGTTATGATGCGCGCGTCGGTGGGCGCGGGCTCAAGGGTTTCATCCTGCGCGTACACAGGCGCAGACGCCAAGGCTGCCACCGCCACAGGTAGGAAAACAGCGGCGCGGTTCATCGGGAACTCTCCATTTGGGGGCGCAGGCCGCGATTGGACGCGCTGCGAAAACGATTGCCGATGCCGCGTGTACGCGAGGAGGGATCGGGTGAGATCGAGCTGGATGCGCTTCCGGACGATGAGGTGTAAACCTTCGTTTCGCGCACTGTTGGCGTTCCATTGTCGGTGTCGTTGGCCGCCATGACAGCGGCGGCGGTGACACCGGCGCTACGCGCATTCGCCGCGGCGGCTTGCGGTTTCGACTGCGCGGCGCGGTCGGGCACCGGGGCCGCTTGCGCCATGGGAGCGACGCGCATCGCACCGGCTGCGCTGGTCGCTTCTTTCTCAGCACCCGCAAAGCCGAAGACCTGCCATTTCGAGACCATCACCGAGGAGGTTATGATCGCCATCAGCATCAGCATGCAGTGAACAAAGCCGACGACGAAAAACGCCATCGCCGCCTGCTGGTTGATTTCCTGACCCGGCCCAGCGCTTTCGACCAGCGAGGCAAGGATCGGCACCGCCATTTCCAGCATGATCGAACCACCGACCACCGCAAACAGCGGGGCAAACGAGAGCATCAACATGCCCTTAAGCCAACCGACAAACAGGCCGCGCGTCTGATTGAACAGCGCCATAACCACAAACACTGGCCCAATCGCGAGCAAAAGCGCCAAGCCAATGCGCGCGGTGACGAGCAAACCCACCGTGCCGAGCAGCAAGAGCAAAGCGCCCAGCCACATCATGCCCGGGGGCGAGAACATGTTGATATCGGTCTGCCCGGTGGAAGCTTCCTGCACCGCAATGAAAACGACGTCGAGCTTTTGCGCGAAGGTGAACGTGGCCGACCCCTCGCTGTTGGTCAGCAATCCGGCAAGAAAGTCTGGGGTCCAGACAAAGAACGTGTAGAAAATCGACGAGAATGCAGCAAAACTCGTGGCTAAGGTCACGACAAGACCAACGGTCATGATACGCGGTGCTAGTGCACGGATCGACAGGTTGGACCGTCCGAGCATCAAGCCGATGCCGAAAAACGCAATATACAGAGTGAGCAAAATCCTCAGGACTATTGCCATCTCGCCGCCGGCCCCAAACAGCTGCCCAAACGCCTGCTCGCTCACCTCGCTCGCGATGCAGTCAACGGCCGTTAGCGCGGCGGTGACGCCCGCGCCGACCTCTTCGGCCACGAGATCGCAGCTCGTCGACATTATTCGGCCGCCTGCCATAGAGGCTGTCCGCCCCCGCTGATCGCACCGTGCGCGTCGGGTTCGCCGCTCCCGGGCCACGCGCGATCGGTAAGCGCGGGATACCAAGCGCTGGGTTCATCCCCCACCGCTTCACGCAGCAGATCAAGACGCCTGACCGAGGCCTCCCGGCCCGAAAGGATCGTCAGAACTTCGGGCGCGCCGGAAAGGTCCAGCCGCACCACGACGCTCGCGTCGGGCTGGCGGACGAGGAAACAGCGCGAATGCGCGGGCAGCGCGCGGATCAGAGCCAGCTCGTGATCGGTCAGGCCAAAGCCTTCGCAATAGTCTTCGGGCCGCGCGCGCGAATTGGGCATGAAGATCATGGTCGCGGTCTGCTCGACCAACGCGGTCGAGATGCGGCTTTCCAAAGCGTCGCGCGCCGACTGCGTCGCAAAGCCCACCAGCGCGTTGCGCTTACGCAGGGTTTTCAGCCAGTCGCGAATGCGCGCGGCGAACACTTCGTCGTCGAGAGCTTTCCAGCCCTCATCGATCAGGATCATCGTCGGCTTGCCGTCCAGCCGCTCATCAATGCGGTGGAAGAGATACATCATCACCGGCGTGCGCAGGCGCGGGTTTTCGAGCAGCTGGGTCATATCAAACCCGAGCACACGTGCGTCGAGATCGAGCAGGTCGCGCTCGTTGTCGAACAGCCAAGCGTGTTCACCGCCTTCGCTACCTGAGGTCGCGATCCACGCCCCCAACCGATCCGCAAGATCGCCCGGTTCCGGACGTTTTGCGCCAGCGAGCAATTCCTTGAAGTGGCGCAGACGGCGCAGCCTCGCGTCGTTGGCGTAAGCCGCGTCGACCGCGGCGCTGATGCACGCGTATTCCTCTGGCACCTGCGCGTCGAGCAACACGCCCAACCAATCGCGCAAAAACGCTTTGTTGGCGGGCGTGTCGGGCAGCGACAGCGGATTGAAGCCAGTCGGCTCGCCCGGATTGATCCGATCGTAACGGCCGCCAATGCCGCGAATGAACAGTTCGGCGCCGCGGTCCTTGTCAAACAGGATGGTGCGTGGGGCAAACTTCTGCGCTTGCGCGGCGAGGAAGTTCATCACCACAGTCTTGCCGGAGCCAGAAGGCCCGATGACCGAGAAATTGCCCAGATCGCCATTGTGGAAATTAAAAAAGAACGGCGTCGCGCTGGTGGTTTCGAGCAGCGTCACCGCGTCGCCCCAGTGATTCCCGCTCGCCTTGCCGAGCGCAAAGCCGTGGAAGCTGCCAAAGCCCGCCATGTTCGCGCTGGAGATAAGCGCGCGGCGCACGATGTAGTCTTCGTTGCCGGGGAACTGCGCCCAGAAGGCGGGTTCCAGATTGGTGTCTTCGCGCACGGCAATCGCACCCGTATCGGCAAGAGCCGCCGCGCAGGCCGCCGTGGCGTCGTCGAGACGGTCCAGCGTGCGCTCGCGCACCAGCACCGTCAGGTGATGATCGCCAAAGCCCACCGCGCCGTTGCCCAGCGCGTCGCGCGCGGCCATCATATCGGCGCGCTCAGCCGCCGCTTCTTCGTCCACTGACCGCGAACGGCGCAGAGCCAAGTCGATACGCTCGCGCGCCGTCGTACGCTCATTGGGCGCATAGCTTTCGGTCACGACCATTTCGTAAGGGAGCCGCAGCAGCCCATCGAGCAGGCCGGGCGAAGTCGCTTCGGGATAGTCTTTCAGCCCAAGAATGGCCGCGAAATCGGGATCAGCCGATCCTTTCAGCTCCATCGCGTCCAAGCCAAAGCTGGCCCGGCGATAGGGAAGCATGTGCCCGATATCGGTTTCGGGAGTCGGCCGACGCACCGGGCGCATTTCACCGTTGTATAGCGCGGAGAGCAGCTCCAGCATTTCCGAATTTGAGCCGCCGTTGGACCCTGCTCCTTCGTAGTCGCTAAGCACAGCCGCGCCGTAAGCGGAGAGGGAGGCGGTCAGGCCCGTCACCGCCGCTTTCAGGCTGCGAATGTCTTTGGGGTCCGCTTCCAGCTCGTCTTTGCCCTGGCGGGAGAAGAACTTGGAGACCCGCTCAGGAAAGCCGGTTTTGCCGCGCGCGGGGCGGCGGATCAGCGTCACGAACTGGTCGTTGATGAACAAGGAACCGCCCGCCAGTCGCTCTTTCCAGCGCGCGTCAATATGGCCGCTCAGGGGATCGGGAAACTCGGCGTCGAGCTCAACTTCAACCCGGCGACGGATAACGTGGTGATACAGAACAAAGCGCGCGTCGAGCGTTGAGCGCAGCATCACTTCACGCGTCGCGGCGTGCGCGTTCAGCGCTTCGGAATCCTCGGTCTCGAACAGCAGGCCCGGAACCTGGATCGCGCTCATCACCGAGCCGTCACGCAACAAAACGGTGCTCTCGTTGATCAGCCGCTCGTAAGGCAGGCGATCGCCGACCAGCGCTTCTTTTGCGCTCCAACTGGCAGGTCCGATCCACTTGGCCATAGTCAAAGGCCCTCCTTAAGAGGCCATCTCGATACCGCAATCAGGGCGCATAGCTGTTGCACCCCCAACGCTTGAAATTGGGCACGCGCGGGCATTTGGAGACTTTGGTGATCCAAAGATCGAAAATGCGCGGTTCGCGCAGACACGCAAAATAGCCCATCACATGCATGATAATGGGCACCGGGATGACCCACAGGCTGTTCAGAACGAGCCACGCGATCGTCGACACCGTCATATTGATGATGAAGAAATTCATCGTCACGCCCCAGAACATCTGCGGGCGTGTGACGCTGCGATAGATCGGGTGGCGGACGAGTTCTGACATACTCAGAAAGCCGCGATCGAGTTGACGAGGCGCGGCGCGCCAAAGATGATAAACACGCCCACGATCACCGTTCCGCCATAACGCCAGTTCATCCGACCAGTGAGCATCATAAAGCCAACGCCAGCAACCGCCATAACGGCGAGACTTGTAGCAATCGGGCCCAAGAGAATGTTTTGCATCCAGACCAGAGCGTCAACCAGAGGGTTGCCGCCGCCTGTTCCGGTCTGCGCGAAAGCCACTCCCGGCGTAAAAAGGGCCGCTAGAACAGCCAGAAAGCGGGCCAGAAGGCGAAAAGGCGAAGTCATTTCAGTGTCCATACTCTCATTCTAAGATGGTGCCGTATTGATCCGAACCCGCGGCTAACGCACTAACGCGGGACGTGATCGATCCGCCAGTCGCCCCATAATGGCGGCGACATAGTGTTGGGTCTCTCGGATCTTTGGAATTCCCCCGGCGCGCATCACACGGCCGGGTCCTGCGTTGTAGGCGGCCAGCGCTTTTTCAAGATCGCCATCGAACCGGTCCAGCTGTTCGCGCAGATAACGCGCACCGCCTTCGAGGTTGTCTAGCGGATCATCGGGGTCCACGCCCAGATAACGGGCGGTCGCGGGCATGAGTTGCGCAAGCCCACGCGCGCCGGCGTGGCTAACCGCGTCCGCGCGCCAGCGGCTTTCTTGCCAGACGACCGCTTCGAGCAGACTGGGGCTCAAATCGAAACGCCGGCTAAGCTCTGCAATCTTCGCCGAGTAAGCCTGAGGAATAGGTAGGTGGGCGTCCGACACCGTGGCGACAGACTGGTAAGGGACAGCCAAATCTACAGGTGTGTCGGGGGTTTCCTGAGCATCCGCTGACAATCCAATCGCTGTACCGGCGTAATCTCCGGTGACCCACGTCGCCCCATCCGAGCTCACTTCTATGACATCGGCGCGCGCGGGCGCGTTGGCCAGCGAAACGGTCGCAGCCAAAACTCCAGCTAAGAAAAGGCGCGAGGCTCGCGCGTGAATCATCTGCACCACTCCAAGTGGCCGGACCC
>JBCCKJ010000194.1:0-5290 GCA_039027455.1 Pseudomonadota bacterium
ATCGGGTGAACGGGCCGTGGGTGGCTCCACGATCACGCAGCAGCTCGCCAAAATCTTGCTATTGGGTGACGAATACTCGGTCACGCGCAAGCTCAAGGAGATGATCCTCGCGAGCCGCATCGAAGGCGTGTTGAGCAAGCAAGAAATTCTCGAGCTTTACCTCAATGAAATTCCACTTGGCCGCCGTTCTTTCGGGGTGCAGGCGGCCGCGCGTGCCTATTTTGATAAGGACGTCGGTGACCTTGAACTGCATGAGATGGCGTTTCTCGCCATTCTGCCCAAAGCGCCGGAACGTTATGGGCGGAGCGGAGAAGAAGACGCGGCGCTGGCCCGACGCGGATTTGTCCTCCGGCAGATGGAGGATAACGGCTTTATCAGCGGGTCTGAACGGCGCGCGGCCTCGGCTCAGCCTCTGGGGCTTGTGCGCCAGCGCACCCGGCGCAGCGCGGACGCCGGATACTTCTTGGAAGAAGTGCGCCGCCAGTTGATCGACCGTTTCGGTGAAACGGCGGACGATGGCTCGAACAGCGTTTATGCCGGCGGCCTTTGGGTGCGCACGTCGCTCGACATGGACCTTCAGGACGCCGCGCGTGAATCTCTGCGCGAAGGTCTCTTGCGCTATCACGGGCGGCGCGGATGGGGCGGCGCCATCGCGAAAGTGGATGTGGAGCAGGGCAGCCTAATTCGCCAGCTTGCGAGTTCGTATCTCAGCATCAACTATAAAGACTGGCGCGTCGCTGTCGTCACCGAAAGGACAGGCTCATCAGCGCGCTTGGGCTTTACCAATGGCGATGAAGGCACCCTAACGGACGCACCGCGTACGCTAGCTGTGGGTGATGTCCTCACCGTCAAACCGGACGGCGCAGCGTACGAAGTGGCGATCGTGCCTCAGGCCTCTGGCGGGCTCGTGGTTCAGAACGCACAATATGGCCGAGTGCTTGCCATGCAGGGCGGGTTTGATGACCGGCTGAGCGACTTCAACCGGGCGACTCAGGCGTTTCGGCAGCCGGGATCAACGATCAAGCCGTTCGTTTACGCCACCGGCCTCGACAACGGTATGACGCCTTCAACGCAGGTCGATAACACGCAGTTCTGTTATTATCAGGGCTCAAGACTGGGGGAAAAGTGCATCCGTGGCGGGCGAGCGGGTCAATTCCCGATGCGCTATGGCCTTGAGCAGTCGCAGAATATCATGACGGTCCAAATCGGCATGCAGGCCGGCATGGACAACGTGGTCGATACGATTGAGAGCCTCGAAATCGGCGACGCGGATCCATACGCCGCAACCGCGCTTGGCTCGGAAGAAAGCACCGTGATGCGCATGGTGGCAGCCTACTCCGCGTTGGCCAATCACGGTCGGTTCAACGCGCCGACCGTGATCGATTACGTGCAGGATCGGCGCGGAAACGTTATCTGGAAGGCAGATGAGCGGAATTGCCGAAGCTGCAATATGGCGGAATGGGATGGCTCGCCGATGCCCCGCATGGGACTTAAAGGTCGCCAGGCGATGGACGCGCGCACAGCCTTTCAAACGATGCACATGCTCGAAGGCGTCGTCACCCGCGGCACCGCGACCAATCTGCGCAGCTTGAACCTCCCGCTCTTCGGCAAAACGGGGACGACGACCGGGCCCAAAGATGTGTGGTTTATCGGGGGAACGCAGCGCATGGTCGCGGGCGCGTATCTGGGCTTTGACACGCCGCGCAATCTTGGCGGCTACGCTTACGGCGGCACGATCGCGGCGCCCATTATTCGCTCCATGATCGAGAAATCGCGCGATCGCTGGTCTCAGCTTCCAGCGGTGGCCCCCGAAGGCATCCGCATGGTCCGGATCGATCGGCGCACAGGCAAACGCGTGTTTGATGGCTTTCCAACCGATGATCCGCTCTCAGACATCATCTGGGAGGCCTTTAAGCCCGACACCGAGCCGCGTCGCTCCACAAGGCAGGATGAGATCGCGGCAAAGCGCGCCGAGATTCTCGCTCTGATCGAAGCGGGGCGGAACGGTTACGACGCGGCGCGGCGTGAAACGGGCTTTCCGGAAAACTTCGCTGAGGATCAGGGCGGCATTTATTGATGACGGGCCACAATTAGTGCGGAACCGCCGAACGCTTTAGAGAGTATCCAGGTCATGATAAAAAATCTCTGTTCGCTGGGCCTTGCCGCCTTAGCTCTCGCGCTCACAACTCCTGCCCACGCGGAACTTGCCGAAGGCGCACCCGCGCCGACCTTCACGACTCAGGCCGCGATGGCGGGCAAAGAGTTCGGCTTCAGCCTTGAAACCGCGCTGAAGCAGGGTCCGGTGGTTCTTTACTTCTACCCCAAGGCCTTCACATCGGGCTGTACGCTTGAGGCAAATGCGTTCGCTGAAGCCATGCCCGAATTCAAGAAAGCGGGCGCGAGCGTCATCGGGATGTCCAACGACACCATCGACACGCTGAAGCGCTTTAGCCGCGAAGAATGCCGTGACGCGTTTCCAGTCGGTGTGGCTAGTTTTGAAGTTATGGAAGACTATGGAGTTGGCTCAAAAGATCGGCCTTATGCAAGCCGCACGTCCTACGTGATCGCGCAGGATGGAACGATTTCAACGGTCTATTCCAGCGGCGACTATCGCGAACATGTCGGTCGAACGCTCGCCGCTGTGAAAAACCTCTCAAAGTAACGCGTTGCGGCGCGGCCTTTGAGGCCCGCCGCTTTACAATCGATGTGTCCTCGTTAGGGGATGCGCTTTGTTGAAATCGCGAAGGACACGCCATGCGGGCTGAGGCCCAAGCCCACATAGATCGGATTGAGGCCGCGCTTGATCTTGTGCGTCAATCGCTCGACTGGGAGCGCGCCTTGCGTCGCCTCGATGAGCTAAACGCGCGCGTCCAAGACCCCTCGCTCTGGGATGACCCCAAAGAGGCGCAGAAGATCAGCCGCGAGCAAAAGACGCTCGAAAGCGCAGTGGGAACCGTCAACGGCATTTCAAGCGAGATGGCCGACGCCGTCGAATTCATCGAGATGGGAGAGATGGAGGGCGAGGACAGCGTCATTCAAGACGGCCTGTCAACGCTTGAACGTCTCGCTGACCGAGCGGACGCCGACAAGGTGCAAGCGCTGCTCTCGGGCGAGGCGGACGGCAACGACACATATCTGGAGATCCACGCGGGCGCGGGCGGTACCGAAAGCCAGGACTGGGCCGAAATGCTGTTTCGCATGTATGGCCGCTGGGCCGAACAGCGCGGCTTCAAGATAGAGACGGTTGAATATCAGGCGGGCGATCAGGCAGGCATCAAATCCGCGACTCTGCTGATCAAGGGCGAGAACGCTTATGGCTACGGCAAGACCGAAAGCGGGGTGCACCGTCTCGTGCGCATCAGCCCGTATGACAGCGCAGCCAAGCGTCACACGAGTTTCTCGAGCGTCTGGGTCTACCCCGTGATCGACGATGACATCGACATCGAGATCAACCCCGCGGACCTCAAGATCGACACCTATCGCGCCTCGGGTGCCGGGGGGCAGCACGTTAATACGACCGACTCGGCGGTGCGTATCACGCACCAGCCAACAGGGATTGTGGTGGCCAGTCAGAACGACCGCTCTCAGCACAAGAACCGCGCCACCGCGATGAACATGCTTAAAGCGCGACTTTTCGAGCGCGAAATGGCTGAGCGGGAAGCCGCAGCAAGCGGAGAGTATCAGGAAAAGAGCGAGATTGGCTGGGGTCACCAGATCCGATCTTACGTTTTGCAGCCGTATCAGATGGTCAAGGACCTTCGAACTGGCGTCACTTCGAGTTCACCGGACAAGGTGCTCGATGGCGAGATCGACCTGTTCATTTCCGCCGCCTTGGCGCAGCGCGTGACGGGCGAAACGGTCGATGTTGAGGACGTCGAATGATCAAGCGACTGGGCGGCAAAGCCACTCTGGTGCTGGGTGCATGCGCCCTTCTGTCAGCCTGCGGTGCCATGGATTCGGAGAATGCACGGCCGGACACCGCGCTTGAATTCCCGCTTCCCGATCGGCCCCTAAGCAAAGAATCGGTCAGCGAGTTTTCGACCGAGGACGCGCGCGACGAACGCGGTGAAGCTTCCAAGGTCATGGAATTGGCGCAGGTCAATCCGGGCATGACCGTCGCCGATATTGGCGCGGGCGAAGGATACTACACGGTGCGCTTGGCCGATCGCGTGGGCGAAGCGGGCCGCGTTCTGGCGCAGGATATTGACCGCGAGGCGCTTGAAAGGCTCGGGAGCCGTGTCGAGCGTGAACGGCTTGAGAATATCTCGATCAAGCTTGGCAACGCCGATGATCCGCAACTGCCCGTCGACAGCTTCGACCGCATTTTCCTCGTGCACGTCTACCACGAAGTCACCGAACCCTACGCTTTCTTATGGCGGATGTGGCCTGCGCTTTCCGAAGGCGGAGAAATCATCGTTGTTGAGGCGGAGCTGCCGATCGGTCAGCGCGGCATCCCGCATGCGCTGTTGTTCTGCGAGTTTGAAGCGGTAGGCTACCACTTGCTCGAATTCATCGAGAAGCCCGATATCGAAGGCTACTTCGCCCGATTTGAGCGGGGCCGGAAACGATCCGACCCCGCGAAAATCGAGGTTTGCACAAGCACCTGACGTTCATCTTTGTTGTGTAAGTAAGCGTTCAAATGAAGCAAACGCAGCGAACGAAAGCCCGCCGAATGCGCGAAGCGAACCGCGCCCTGAACGATGCCCAACCGCCTTCGCTCCTTAACCTCGCGCGCGAACTTCCCAAGCTAAGCCATATTTGGTCGAGCCCGATCCGTCCGGTTCGATCTCAGGATCTGTCTCAAGGATCGGGAATCGATCGCGCGCCTGTTCTGGTGTTTCCCGGCATTTTGTCCGCCGATCCGGCGACGTCGCTGATGCGGCGCACCCTGCGCGCCTCGGGCTACGCCGCCTACGCTTCGCGCTTAGGTTGGGTAACGGGAGTGACGCCGCACCTGTTTGCCAAAGCGCAGGCGCGGCTTGATCACGTTTACGCCCGTCATCAGCGTCCGCTATCGCTCATCGGGATCAGCCTTGGAGGGCTATTCGCACGCGTTCTGGCGCAACGAAACCCCGACAAAGTGGATCTGGTGATGACATTGGGCACGCCGTTTTCGGGGTATCGCCGAGCCAACAACGCGTGGCGGATCTACGAAGCGATCAACGACCATACGGTTGATAACCCTCCGTTTCCGGACGATCCGGGAATGAAACCTAAAGCGCACACGATTGCTATCTGGTCGCCTGACGATGGAATCATCGCTCCGGCGTGCTCGCGCGGCGAGGACACG
>JBCCKJ010000195.1:0-5273 GCA_039027455.1 Pseudomonadota bacterium
ACGAGGTTCGAATGGCTTCAGAATGTAATCGTCCGCGCCCAATTCCAAACCGACAATTCGGTCGGTCGCCTCGGTCTTGGCGGTAAGGAAGATGACTGGAAGATCGCGCGCTTCGACGAGATGTCGGCACAAGGACAAACCGTCTTCGCCCGGCATCATGATGTCGAGAAGCACAATGTCTGGGTGCGTTTTGCCGCTCGGATCGCCATCGGTTTCCGCCAGAACGCTGCGCGCGCGGGTGGCGTTTTGCGCCTGAGTGACCTCAAACCCTTGGCCGATCAGATAGTCCGCCAAGGGCTCGCGCAAGGTCTCTTCGTCGTCGACCAGCAAAATCTTGACCGCTTCGGCTTCGCTTTGTGTCTCAGGATTCATCGCACTTTCGATCATACCGGTCATGTGTCTTTCGTCAGGATGGGTCAGGCTCTTTCAAAGAGCAAGCCAGCCCGGTGCATGGATCGCGTCTAGGTCTAGGATCGGAGCGCAGGACCAGCTCTCGTGGCCTTAGCTTTGGCCTGGTTCCCAGGGGCCAGCGCCTCGGGGCGGCGGAGCTGACCCCTGGGAACCATTAAACTCGGTCGTAGTATTACGAACCCGAAGCGCCTCGCCGGCCCCGGCGATTTTGCTTCGCCGCGTCGCGTTCCGCTTGCGTGATCGTTCCCGATCCATCGGTGTCGAGGCGTGCGAAACGCGCTTCGATCATCGCGTCGAATTCCTCAGCGCTCACGGCCTCGTCGCTGTTCGAATCCGCCCGGCGCAGCATGCGCATGGGCCCATCGCGGCCGCCGCTTCCACGACGGCCTTCGGCGCGGCGCTCGGAGCGCATTTCCTTGGCTGCTTCCATCTCGGCCTGCGACAGGCCGCCGCTGCCATCGGTGTCCAAGCGCTCAAACATGGCGGCTTGGCGCTCGGCGCGTTTGCCGGCGCGTTCGGCTTGGCGCTTTTCGCGCGCCGCCGTCATTTCATCAGGAGTGATTTCGCCGTCGCCGTTTGCATCCGTCTCTGCAAACCGCTGGGCTCCGCGCGCTTCGCGATCTTCACGAGTCAGCGCACCGTCGCCGTTGGCGTCCATCTTGGCAAAACGCTCCGCGCCTTGGGCTTTGGCTTCTTCAAGGGTGATTACGCCGTCGCCATTGGCGTCCGCGCGTTCCATACCGCCACCGCGATCGCCCTTTTGGGCCAGAGCGACACCAGCGCCGCCAATTGCGAGTGCGCCAGCGGCGGCCATGAGAGTGAGTTTACGCATATCTCTTATCTCCAAGTGAGGCCGACCAAATGCGTGGGAGCGCGCTCAGCCAGCGTTGCATTCCATAAAGCCACGGTGGACGCGCCAGATCTGCCTCATGTTCAGGAGAGTGGCGGGTTGGGTCTGTCCGAGCAACCTTGTCAGGGGAAACAAGGTCGGGGGTAAGGGTTCGGACAGCCCGCCATTTCAGGCAGATCATTCAACGCACAGGGGAAGCGTTGTTGTTAACGCGTCCACCGCAACTTACGCTGATCGTTCTAGAGCCGCCGTGTCGCAGGACTATGTCGCAAATCGGCAGAATTGTCGCAAACTGTATCGACCTGACAAACCGGTTCATCGGTGCGCAAGCTGCACCGCGAATTTGGGCCTAGCGCGCTTCAGAAAGCCGCTTGGCTTCGTTCATGACGCTGGCGCGGTCATGCAGAAGACGTTCAATTTGTTGCCATCGGGGTCGCGGAAATAGCCCGCGTAAAAGCCATCGTCGCCGCGTGGTCCGGGAGGGCCTTCGTCGCTGCCGCCGTTGGCCATGGCTGTGTCATAGACCGCCTTGACCTGATCGGGGCTTTCGACTTGCAGCGCGACCATTGTGCCGTTGCCCACGGTCGCTTCTTTTTCATCAAAGGGCTTGGTTGCGGCCACGCCGGGCGCGCCGTTCATATCGCCCCACGCGATAAACGTGTCGAATTCCATCATCCGGCCCACGCCGAAATGTTTGGCAATGGCATCATAAAAGGCGGCCGCGCGCGGCAAATCGTTGGTGCCCAGTGTGACGTAACCGATCATTCTGTGTTCTCCCTAAAACGACTCGCGTGATGAGAACATTACAGGAACATCAAAACAGGCGCAACGGTCCCTGCTGGATCAGAGCGGCAAAGTCTCCCGCTCGACCCAAGCCAGATCTTCGCCTTGAAGCTGCGGCGCCAGAATGTCTCGTACGCGCGCGTGATAAGCGTCGACCCAAGCCACTTCAGCCTCAGTCAGAAGGCTCTTTTCGATAAGGCGGCGATCGATCGGCACCCAGGTGAGGCAGTCAAAACCCAGATAGTGTCCTTCGGCACCTTCGATTTCGCGCTCTACCGTCAGAACCAGATTCTCGATCCGGATCCCAAACGCGTCCGGCTTGTAATAGCCCGGCTCGTTGGAGAGGATCATGCCAGCGTGCAATTCCGCGTTGGTGCCCGCCTGTCCCCCGGTGGGTTTGGCAATGCGCTGCGGGCCTTCGTGTACAGCAAGGAAACTGCCGACGCCGTGACCCGTGCCGTGCGCGTAGTCGACGCCCGCCTCCCAAAGATACTGACGCGCCAAGACATCAAGCTGGCCGCCCGTCGTCCCTTGGGGGAAGACCGCCTGATCGATCTGGATGTGCCCCTTCAAGACCCGCGTGAAGCGGTCTTTCATTTCCGCTGAGGGTTCGCCGCCTTCTGGCGTATCGATCCACACGGTTCGCGTGATGTCGGTCGTCCCTGCGGGGTACTGCCCTCCGGAATCGACGAGGTAGATGGAGCCTGGAGGGATCGGGATGTTGCTGTCTTCATCTACACGGTAGTGCGGTAAAGCGGCGTGACCGGCCGCCGCCGAAATCGTATCGAAGCTTGTGTCGCGCAGGTCGCCATTTGCCTCGCGGAATTCGAGCAGTTTGGCCGCCGCGCTCAGTTCATCGACCTCGCCCAATGGTGCGGTGATCTCCAGCCAGCGCAAGAAGCGGGAAACCGCCGCGCCGTCGCGCGCCTGCGCGGATTGATGCCCGGCCACTTCAGCGGCGTTCTTGACCGCCTTGGCCAGGATGGTGGGATCGTCTTTGAACGTGAACTTCGCGCCACCGGTCCGCAGCGCCTGTGCAATGCCAACGACGCCAAAATTGGGATCGACGCTGACGCGTTGACCGTTGAAATCGGTCTTCAAGGCTCCCTCAAACGCGTTGCGGTCGCGCACGGTAACGGCGTTGCCCAAATGCTTGGTCAACTCGGGCGTAACTTTTTCCGGCGCGATGAACAGCTCGGCTGTGCCATCCGATTTGGCAATGACGTAAGAGAGAGCCACCGGCGTGTGGCTGACGTCCGAGCCGCGCACATTCAGTAGCCAAGCAATCGAATCGAGTGCTGGGATGACGACGGCGTCAAGCTTTTCACTGTCGAGCCATTCGGCGATTTCGGCGCGCTTCTCAGAGGAGGACCGACCCGCCAGCTCGTCTTCGTGCACGATGGCGACCGCGTCGGACGGGGCAGGCTGATCTGACCATACGGCGTCGATGGGGTTGCTTATGGCGGGGACCATCGTAATGCCTGCCGCCTCAACCTCGCACTCAAGGCTCTCGACCCAAGCCCAGGTGTGAAGCCACGGATCGTACGCGATGCGCGCGTCTGGTCCACACACCTCTTTCAGCCATGCGCCCAGGGTGTCGGAAGGGATAGAGCGATAGGCGAACAAGCTTTCGTCGACCTGTTCACGCACTTGCACAGTGTAGCGCCCGTCCACAAAGATCGCCGCGTGCGTGAGTGTGATCGCGGCAAAACCCGCAGACCCGCCAAAGCCGGTCAACCACGCTAGGCGTTGCGCGTATTCGCCGACATATTCGCTCATATGTTCATCGGAAATCGGAACGATGAACCCGTCCAGCTCGCGACGCTTAAGCTCTTCGCGCAAGGCGGCGAGGCGGGCTTCATGGGTTTGCATCAGCATATGGTTACTTCCCGAATAAGGCGAGACTCTTGGCGCCATTGCGCAGGTGGGTAGATCATGGTTAGATGACTCGAATGTATACGCTTTTCCCGGCGGTTTAAACCCGCGCACCCCCCGATCAAGGATGAAGCCTCATGGCCCACCTCTCGAAAATTCGAACCCTCGCGCTTACCTGCGCGGCCAGCCTTGCCTTGGCGCCTGTCACAGCGGCGCTGGCGGATAATCATAAGGACGTAAAAAGCGTGAGCGCGACCGAAGCCACCCCTCCCATCGCCAAGAAAGTGCCGCATACTTACACTCATCACGGCGTCACGATCGAAGACCCGTACGATTGGCTGTATGACAAATCCTATCCAACCGTCGATGACGAGGATGTGCTCGACTACGTGAAGGCGGAAAACGCCTATTTCGAAGCGAATATGAAGCCTCTCGAAGCGCAGACCGAAGCTCTGTTCGAAGAGATGAAGGCGCGCATCAAAGAGGACGACAGCTCGGTCCCTCAGCGGACGGGGAAGTATCTTTATTGGTCGGCGATTTCGGAAGGCGAACAGTATTCGAAGTTCTATCGCAAGCCCGTCGGCGCACCTGAGGATGCCGAAGGCGAGCTGCTGCTCGACCAAAACGCGCTCGCCGAAGGGCTGGATTATTTCCGGCTTGGTGGCCTCTCGGTCAGCGAAAACGGGCGCTACATGGCGTACTCGACCGACACCAACGGGTCGGAACGCTACACGGCGGTGATCAAGGACCTAGAGACCGGCGAGATGCTGGGTGATGAAATCGCGGGCATTCGCGGTGGTCTGACTTGGGTCGCGAACGACACCAAGGTGGCCTACACGCCCGCTACCGAAGAGTGGCGCACGCTCGAGGTGAAGCTGCACACGGTCGGCCAGCCTAACGATACTGATGTGTCGCTCTACAAGGAAGACGATCAGAGCTTCAGCGTGGGCGTGGGCCTCTCCGCACAGGATGACTATCTCATCATCGCAGCGGGCGATAATGAGACGAGCGAAGTGCGCTTTGTTTCCGCCGCTGATCCGACTGGTGAACTGACGCTGATCAAGCCTCGCGAAAAGGGCGTCGAATACAGCGTCGATATCCGGGAAGGGGAGATGTTCGTCTGGACCAACGATGATCACATCAACTTCCGCCTCGCCAAGGCTTCGCTCGACGCGCCGGGCGAATGGGAGACGGTGATCGCTGGATCGAACGAATTCTATCTGACCGGCTTCAGCCTGTTTAAGGACTTTATCGTCACCGAAGGGCGACTGAACGGCCTCGATAAGGTGCAGATCCGCCAGTATGACGAGCCAACAGTGGCCGAGGAAATCGCATTTCCCGAAGAGAGCTATTC
>JBCCKJ010000196.1:0-5240 GCA_039027455.1 Pseudomonadota bacterium
CCAGAGAGACGTCGTCGAATTCTACAAATCAAGCTATCGCGCCCGGCGTGAAGAAGGCTTGCTCGACGAACCCCTCTACGATGGAATCGCGGACCTGTTGCGTGCGCTCCATACGGATGGATGGGGCCTCGCGGTCGCCACTGGCAAGTCGGATCGCGGGCTCGAAGCGTGTTTGGCCGCGCACGGTCTCGCCGATCTGTTCGTCTCGCTCCAGACCGCCGATCGCCACCCTTCCAAGCCCCATCCCGCCATGCTTCAGGCCGCTTTGTTTGAGGGCGCGGCGCAGCCCAGCGAGGCGGTGATGATCGGAGACACCACTTTCGATATCGATATGGCCCGGGCGGCCGGGGTCGCGGCCATTGGCGTCGCCTGGGGATACCACGCCCCGGAAGAATTGAGCGAAGCGGGCGCGGGTCACGTGGCGCGTGACGTCGCCGAGCTGCGTTACATGTTGAAAGAGTGGCCATGACCCCGCCTCCCCTTGACCCCACAGAGGCCGAAGCGCGCGCACGCTATATGTGGCTCAACGCCGCGCGCATTGGCGGCATCGCCGCGACGATCGCGGGAATAGCGGGAACGCGCGGGATCATCCCGCTGCCCTACGCGATCAGCGTAGCGATTGCGGTCGGCGGGATCCTCGCGTTCTTCTTCGGCCCGCCGGCTTTGGTGAAGCGCTGGAAAGCCAAGGATCGCGGCGAATGAAGCGCTTTTACGACACGGTCGGCACCCGTGAGCGCGACGGCGCGTGGCAGGTCACACTGGATGGACGCGGTCTAAAGACGGTCAAAGGCGCGGACCAGATGGTGCCCTCTCGAAAGCTCGTGGAAGCCCTTGCAAGCGAATGGGACAATCAAAGCGAAGATCTCGATCCCGCCAGCTTTCCTATGCGCGACATGGCCGATTACGCGATCGATGTGGTGGCGCATTCGCGCGGCGAGGTCGCCAGCAAACTGGTCACATACGCGGACACCGACACACTGCTCTACCGCGCCGATCGGGATGAGGCGATCTTTGCCAAACAGGAAGCCACGTGGGAGCCAATCCTGACCGCGTTTGAAAAGCGCGAGGGGCTGACGCTCAAACGCGTCTCAGGCGTGATTCACGCGCTTCAAGACAAACCCGCGCTCGCCAAATTGCGCGACAAGATGGCGGGCTTTGATCCTTTCACCTTGGCTGGGCTGGAAGCGATGACGAGCCTCGCGGCCTCGCTCACCATTGGCCTAACCGCGCTGGAGCCTGACGCCGATCCTGTGGCTTTGTGGCAAGCGGCCAGCCTTGAAGAGGAATGGCAGGCGGATGAATGGGGGCGCGATTACGAGGCCGAAGAACGCCGCGCCAAGCGCCAGACCGATTTTCTGCGCGCTTGCGAATTCGCGAAAGCCACCGCCGCCTAATTTACGGCAACATCCAGTCAGCGACCTCGACCGCCACCGCGTTTACGGCCCGGTTAAGCGCCGGCCCGACCGAGGCCGCGTCAGCGCTCACCCCGCTTTCGCGGGCCTCAAAGCGCCGCGTTGCGGTGCGTCCCTGTGTGTCAGAGCGAATGGCGTCGTAGCGCACCACGACCGCGCCTGTCGCCGCATCGTAGCTCAGCTCACTCAGCGTGCCGCGCAGCAGCGTGCTCGCGCGCAACGGGGTCACGTCGCTGTCGAGCACGATCGGCCCATTCTCCCCTCCCTTGGCGCGCAGGTTCTCGCCAAGCACACGGCGGAAAAGGCGCGCGGGTTTTTCGATCCAGAACGCGTCGGGCAGATAAGCAATCTCAGTCTCGGACACATTCACCGGCACGCGCAACACATCCAGCTTGGCCGGGGTTTCCGGCGTCAGAACCGCAATCGCGTTCTCCGCCGCTTGGTCCTCGTTCTGGGTGTTTGCGCCCACCGGAGCCACATTCTGCGAAGAGAGCGTCAGAAGGCTTTCGGGCGCGTCCACACCAAGGCTCACACAGCCTGTCATGACCAAGGCCAGTCCGGCAACCGCACCGAGACGCAGAGCTTTGCTTGGTTGGAATGCCATATCTGATCAGTCCTTGTAATCCGGCAACGCGCTTCCGCCCAGGACCGAGCGCACCCCTTCGCTTTCCAGCTTTTCCGTGATGGAGCGCAGCGCCCGGCTGGTGGCGCGCAAATCCTGCAAGGTGGCCTCGGCGGTGGGCAGGGTCGTTTCGCGCAATTGGCGCGCGGTCGGTTGCGTTTCTTCCAGCGTGATCGCCAGCGCATCGGCGGCTTTCGTGGCCGATTTCAAGGTGACTTGAAGCTCCTGCGACAGAGCCTTGGCGTCGTTAGTGACGAAGTCGTCCGTGCTCTCGGTCAGGCTTCGCAGCGCGACAAGCGATTGATTGAACTCATCAATCGTCGTCTGGAACGCGACAAGGTTGGCTTTCAACTCGGGTGTTGCGTCCGCCAGCCCTGCGGTCAAACGGTCGGTGTTGTAGAGGATACGGGTGAGCTCTTCCCGGTTTTCCGATCCCAGAAGCAAGTTCAGGTTTTCGGTGAGAAGGGCAAGCCGTTCCACCAGCAAGGGGGCCGAATTCAGCAGAGCGTTGATGCCGCCATCGGCTGGAGGAATGACGGGGCGACCTTCAGGACACGCCGTCGTCTCACAGGTGATGGCCGGCGCGTCCTTGCGCGCGCCGTCGAGCAAAATGGTCGCCACGCCGGTAAAGCTGGACTGGATGGTCGCAGTGGTGCCCACCAGGATTGGAATGCCCTCTTTGACACGCACGCGCACGCGCACGAATTCAGGATCATCCTCCGAAAGCGAAATCTCGGAAACCTGGCCCACGGGCACACCGGCGAAAGAGACCTGACTGCCCGTTGCAAGACCCGACACCGATTGCTTGTAGAAGATATCGTATTCGTTTTGCGCGCCCTGCCCCAGCCGCGCGATCCACACGATAGCGGCGGCCAAAGCGAGCAGCAAAACAAGGGTCACAGCGCCAACCCAAAGGTGATTTGCGCGGGTTTCCATCAGGCTTCAGCCCCCTTCCTGCGCATCCCTATGGACGCGAAAAGGCGTGCGTGTCCATGAGCTTGTGCTCGGTCGAGTGAGTGCTTGTGGATCACTCGGCCAATCCGCCGCGCTTTTGCGAGGCCTTGGCCGCGCGGCCGCGCACCCCTTGGAAATACTCGACAATCCACGGATGCCCGGTTTCGATCAGTTCGGGTATCGTGCCGACCGCGATCACTTTCTTTTCCGCCAGCACCGCCACACGGTCACAAATCTCGTGCAAGGTGTCGAGATCGTGGGTGATCAGGAAAACGGTTAGACCCAGGGTCTCCTGCAATTCTTTGGTGAGCTGGTCGAACTTGGCCGCGCCAATCGGATCAAGCCCGGCGGTAGGTTCGTCAAGGAATAGCAATTCCGGATCGAGCGCGAGCGCACGGGCGAGGCCAGCGCGCTTCTTCATCCCGCCGGATAGCTCGCTGGGATATTTGTCGGTCGCGTCTTCCGGAAGGCCCGAGAGCAACACCTTGTAGCGCGCGATTTCGGCACGAAGATCGGGTTCCAGTTCCGGATAAAACTGCTTCAAGGGCACTTCGACATTCTCGCCCACGGTCAGCGTCGAAAACAGCGCGCCTCCCTGAAACAGCACGCCCCAGCGGCAACGCACACCAATACTGCCATCGGGATCGAGATCCGTAAGTGTGCGGCCCAGCACCTCGATCCGCCCCTCGGCGGGCACCTGCAATCCGATGATGGATCGCATCAGCACCGATTTGCCGGTGCCCGACCCGCCGACGACGCCCAGAATCTCACCGCGGCGCACGGTCAGATCAAGGCCATCGTGGACGCGAGACGTGCCAAACTGGTTGACCAGACCTTCGACAACTATCGGCGGTTGATCGGAGTAGCGCTCGTGATCGCCCGGCGAAGGACGCACATCGATGCGCGGGGAATGGTGGACTGTGTGTTCGTTCATCGGCTTATCTCCACCCGATTTCGGTGAAGAACACCGCGAAAAAGGCATCGATCACAATCACCGCAAAAATGGCGGAGACCACCGCCATGGTGGTGCGCTTGCCGACTTCCTCGGAATTCCCTTCGACGCGCATGCCGTGATAGCAACCCGCCATCGCGATGATGAGGCCGAAGACCGGCGCTTTGATCAGGCCCACCCACACATCGTGCAAGGGCACGACATCCTGAATGCGGGTGAGGAAGGTGAAAAACGGGATGCCGAGCGAAAACTGGCCGACAACCGCGCCGCCGACAACCGCAATCGCCGACGAATAGGCGCCCAGCAGCATCATCATGAAAGTGCAGGCGAGCAAACGCGGGATAATCAGCACTTCGGTGGGCGAGATACCTATGGTCCGCATTGCGTCGACCTCTTCGGTAAGCTTCATCGTGCCCAGCTGCGCGGCGAAGGCGCTACCCGACCGACCGGCGACCATGATCGCGGTCATCAACACGCCCAGTTCGCGCAGGGAGATACGCCCAACGAGGTTCACCGTCAGCGCCTCGGCCCCGAATTGCTGCAACTGCACCGAGCCTTGCTGCGCGATGACGACGCCGATCAGAAAGCTCATCAGCCCGATAATGGGCAGAGCGGTGACGCCCACCTGCTCCATCTGCGCGATCAGCGCGCGGACCGGAAACTTGGACGGATGGCGCGCCAGATTGCCGAAACCGATCATGATCCGACCCAACGCGCCGACCACGCCCGCCACGCCATCGCGGGCTTCGAACACCTGATAGCCCAGCGCCAGCGGAACGCTTTCCCACACCGATTCGTGGTGTTCTTCGTGTTCGGCGTGCGCGCCCGCGCCCTCGATCGCCGCCAAGAGGCGCTGCGCGCGGTCGCTGGCACCGGTGATGTCCGCTTCGTGTTCGGAGGCGAGTTGGCAGGTGAGGAACGCGCCGACCGTGTCGATTTCGTCCACCTGAGAGAGATCGATGCGGCTGACATTGTGCAAGGCGCCACGCAGTTGCTGGTCCAGGGTGCCGATGGTTGACACCAAAAGCGAACCACTAAGCGCCAAGCGCGCGGTGCCGTCACCGGCCTCTTCCAGCGAAAATTGGGCGGTCGCGTCCATTGGCCAAAGCTATGTAAGCAAAAGCCGTTCGCGACAAGAGGACAACGCAATCCCCGATGCGAGCTGGCCACACCAAGTGTTGCACCGCAACACGCGCGGTGTAAGGGGAATGGGATTTTTCGACCGGGGCCGTGGGCCCCCCCCCCCCCCCCCCCACCCCCCCCCCCCAAAACCCGCACAAAAACCGGGGGGGGGGGGGGG